>NZ_FOQS01000025.1:0-7317 GCF_900113815.1 Pseudomonas sp. NFPP04
CTGCACTACAACCGCCATCGCTACTACAATCCGGATGTTGGTCGGTACTTGACGCCGGATTCAGTGAAGTTGGCGGGTGGGATCAATGCTTACCAGTACGTACCCAACCCGACGGGATGGGTAGACCCATTAGGGCTGAGCTCATGTCCTGGCGGAGATGGTTGCAAGCAAGCCGCCATTTCTCAACGCTCTTCGCCAAGCGTCAATGACGGAGAGCCCGCGTTACCCCAACTGACTCGTGCTGAGCGTCAGGCAAGAATTGATGAGCTTGCCGAAGCGAACGCCTATAAGCGTCTGGACGAGCTTGAGAAGGCAACGCCGGGAGCACATTTCCTGGAAAAACACGGCGCACAAACGACACTCGAGTCTCAGCTCGAACGATTAAATACCGCAAGAAACCCGACGACAGGAATTATTGAGCGCTACACATCGGGCCCAAACACAGGGGAACCTAAATACCCACCCGCTGCAACACACTATCTCAGCCATAGGGATCAGCTAAACTCGATATACCGAGCCCAGCTTATTTTTAGACGAAACGGACACGCTGCATCATTAGAACCAATGAATATGGGGAAAATTGTTGGCGAAGGATACTCAAGAGAGGGAATGGAATATAGCCAACAACGTAAAGCAAGGGTGATATTAAACAACCAAGGCCACCCAAAAACTGCATACACGGAGAAATGACCAAAATGAAAAACAAGCCTAGCATGTCAATAATCCGTGGACTACTGTTCACTTACGACATTGAAAACACTGATGACTTAGAGCGAGAGAAACTAATTGCATCAAAAGACGTAAATAATGAAAAAGAACTTGCAGATCTTTTTGACGAGTTAACCAAACCAGAATTTCTCGATTATACGAGGAGTGAGCAGGAGTGGTTCATTGCCTCGATCACACATTTCTTAGCCATCAATGACAATTTTGATGCCGTTTTCAAAAGCATGGCAACCTATTTCAGCGCACCCGTAATTAATCAGAGAAAGTTCATGCAGGTCTTATTGACATGTTTGAAAAACTACTACGACTTGCCAAGATCGGAAAATTAAGAAAACAAGCGTATCCGGCATCTGCCTGGGTAAGTATCGAAGATTTCTAAAAAACCAGCCTCCCCACTTGCGGCAATCGAACTTGCTCGCGTTGGGCCGCGAAGCGGCCCCAATCCAGGCGATGAGGTCTTCAGGTAAATCGGCTACGACGCATTCGGCAACCTCGTCCGCGAACGACGCGGCAAAGGCCATCAACTCGTCACCGAATACCGCTACGACTGCCAGCATCGTCTGATCGTTATTAAAAAACCTAACGGCCAGACCGCCAGCTACCGCTACGACCCGTTTGGGCGGCGTATCAGTAAAACCGTCGACGGCATCACCAAAGAGTTCTTCTGGCAAGGCGACAAACTGATTGCCGAACACCATGCGGATCGGCATCGCAGCTATCTCTACGAACCGGATAGCTTTCGTCCGCTAGCCTTGCTGGAAGGCTTCGGCCCCAAGGAAACCAAGGCCTACCACTACCAACTCGACCACCTTGGCACGCCGCAGGAACTCACTGCCCAAGACGGCGAAATCGTCTGGTCGGCGCATTACCGTGCCTACGGGGAAATCACCCGCCTCGACATCGGAAAAGTCGACAACCCGCTGCGCTTCCAGGGTCAGTATTTCGATCAGGAAAGCGGACTGCACTACAACCGCCATCGCTACTACAATCCGGATGTTGGTCGTTACCTGACGCCGGATCCGGTGAAGCTGGCGGGTGGGATCAATGCTTACCAGTACCTGCCCAATCCGACTGCGTGGGTAGATCCGCTAGGACTGAGCTGTAAAGTTGTAAATTGCCCTGACGGCGTACTAGAAGCACATGAAAATGCCGGCGGGCACTTAATTGAAAAGCATGTTGCACAGACGGGCGCAAAACTGATTACAAGGCTAAATCTGGAACCGCACATACCTGCAGCATCAACGTTCAAAAACCTAGAAGAAGCAGAAGCACTAGTATCTAGGAGCTTAAAAAAACATCGGAACGAAATTTTAGAGTTCTTAGAAGGAGGAAATAACAAACATCTAATCAAAGACAGTTCTAACCGGCCGGTAGGCGTGAGTATTATTAGAGGCACTGAAACCCCCATACCCGTTTACAATTTCATTTTAGTTCTGAAGAAAAGAGCTAATATGCCGGATGGCTATCTATTACTGACAGGATACCCAGAAAAATGAATAATCCACTGACAGAGTTGCAGCAATTTTTCGGTGCTTACTTCAATCAAGACTGGACACTGGAACACTCATCAGCTGACGAAGTCATTGACTCTTTCCTACTTGACTCATCAGAAAGCACAATAATAACTGTAAAAAATGAAATTCTAGAACTAATAAGTAACTATACAGACGAGTCCACCCTTCAAAATAACTTACTACACGAGCAGCACTGTTATTACTACTACCCCAGTCAATGGGCTTCAGGACGATCATGGTTGAATCACATTATTGTGAAATTTAATGAGTACTTGGTAAAACGAGAAAATCCTGATTGAAAAGCACCCTGTGGTGAGCAGGCTTGCCCTGCGTTGGGCCGCAAAGCGGCCCCAATCCAGGCGATAGATGTCTTCAGGTGAAACGGCATTGTCTGTTTTGGGGCTGCTATGCAGCCCAACGCAGGGCAAGCCTGCTCACCACAAAAGGGTGTCAATCAGCAGAAAATCACCGCTTCGAAAGTTCCATAATCATCCGACTCAACAGATAAACCCGCGGCACCACACTCTCCACCTCCGCATACTCCTCCGGCGTATGAATATTCCCGCCAACAATCCCAAACCCATCCAACGTCGGCGTCCCTACCCCGGCTGACAAGCTGGCATCCGCCGCACCGCCACTGCCTTCAATCGTCAACGTCTTGCCCAACTCCCCATAAATCCCCTGGGCAATCGCCACCAGCTTGTCCGACTCCGGCGTCTGCGGCATCGGTGGCAGCCCACGCTGCAGGCTGGTCTTCACTTCGGTCTCGGGGATCAGCTTGTTGGCCGACACCCGTGCCAGGTCCTTCTCGATGCGGTCAAACTCTTCCGGCAATGCCGCGCGCACGTCGGCCTTGGCGGTGGCCTGGTCGGGAATGACGTTGGTGCGGTCGCCCGCCTTGATCACGGTGAAGTTGATGGTGGTTTTCTTCTCTGCATCCCCCAGCTTGCCCAGTTGCAGGATCTGGTGCGCCGCTTCCATGGCGGCGTTACGGCCGAGTTCCGGGGCGACGCCGGCGTGGGCGGCTTTGCCTTTGACTTCGACCACGGCGGTAGCGCTGCCTTTGCGCCACACCACCAGGCCATCGGCCGGGCGCCCGGGTTCGAGGTTGAGGGTGACGTCGTGGGCCTTGGCGGTTTGGCGGATCAGCTCGGAGGCGGCGTCGGAGCCGGTTTCTTCGCTGGCATCGAGCAGGAAGGTGATTTGCGCATAGTCCTTGAAGCCCTGGTCCTTGAGGACTTTGAGCGCGTAGATGCCGGCGACGATGCCGCCTTTGTCATCCATCACGCCGGGGCCATAGGCGCGGCCGTCCTTGATGTGGAACGGGCGCTCGGCGGCCGAGCCTTCCTTGAACACGGTGTCCATATGGGCCATCAACAGGATTCTGGCTTTGCCGGTGCCCTTGAGGGTGGCGACCACGTGGCTGTTGTTGGCGGCTTTGTCCGGCACCAGCTCGATGGAAAAGCCCAGCTGTTTCAGCTCATCCACGGCGATGTCGCGCACTTGGGTCAGGCCCGGTTCATAACCTGAGCCCGAGTCGATATTTACCAGGCGCTCCAGCAGTTTCAGGGCGTCGGCCTTGTAGTGTTCGGATTGGGCCTGGATCTGTTTATGGGGCTCGGCGCTGTAGGCCGGCACAGCGAAGGACACGGCCAGGGTGGCGGCCAGGAGGGTACGGCGGAAGGTGAAGAGCATGAACCGATCCTTGTTTTTGTTGGAAGGTGCCGTGACACCCTACCCCACAGACTGATCGCAACCAACCCTCGCGCACCGCACCGCCACACCCAGCAACAGAGCAGCCGTGATGCGTTGCATCAGAGGGCGTGAGCAAGTGCACCCTCAACGAAGCCCTCGACCGCCTGCGCGGGCGCAACCTGCTCGCTTCCAGCCAAGGCCGTGTCTATTCACTAGAAATATTAGAAATTTATTAGTACATAACCGTTTATCGGCTATGCAGCGGGATAAAACCTGTCGCACCAGCCTTTTTGCTTCGTCATGTATCTCCTTATCGACAGATACACTGCAATACAAAGGGTACAAGGCAAGGCCGGCGCCAGTGGCTAGACTGCGCCCCAACGAGCATTTAACGAGGAAGGCAGCATGGATCATGTCGATCACATCCTGATCGTCGATGACGACCGGGAAATCCGCGAACTGGTGGGCAACTACCTGAAGAAGAACGGCTTGCGCACCACCGTGGTCGCCGACGGCCGCCAGATGCGCAGCTTCCTCGACACCACTCCGGTGGACCTGATCGTGCTGGACATCATGATGCCCGGCGACGACGGTTTGCAGCTGTGCCGCGAGCTGCGGGTGGGCAAGCATAAAGCCACGCCGGTGTTGATGCTGACCGCACGCAACGATGAAACCGACCGCATCATCGGCCTGGAAATGGGCGCGGACGATTACCTGGTCAAACCGTTCGCCGCCCGTGAGCTGCTGGCGCGCATCAACGCGGTGCTGCGCCGCACGCGGATGCTGCCGCCGAACCTGGTGGTCAGCGAAACCGGGCGGCTGATCCGCTTCGGCCGTTGGCGCCTGGACACCACCGCCCGCCACCTGCTCGACGAAGACGACACCCTGGTCGCCCTGAGCGGCGCCGAATACCGCTTGCTGCGGGTGTTCCTCGATCACCCCCAGCGCGTGCTCAACCGCGACCAGTTGCTCAACCTGACCCAGGGCCGCGACGCCGATCTGTTCGACCGTTCCATCGACCTGCTGGTGAGTCGCCTGCGCCAACGCCTGCTGGACGACGCCCGCGAACCGGCCTACATCAAGACCGTGCGCAGCGAGGGCTACGTGTTCTCCCTGCCGGTGGAAATCCTCGAGGCCGAGCAATGACCTTAAGGTTTGGCTGGCCGCGTACCCTGGCGTCACAGTTGTCGCTGATCTTCCTGATCAGCCTGGTGTGCGCCCATGGCTTGTCCTTCAGCGCGCAGTTCTATGAGCGCTACATCAGCGCGCGCACCGCCATGCTGGGCAACCTGGAAAACGACGTGGCCACCTCGGTGGCGATCCTCGACCGGCTGCCCGCCGACGAGCGCGCCAGCTGGCTGCCGCGCCTGGATCGGCAAAACTACCGCTACCTGCTCAACGCCGGCGAAACTGGCGAGCCGATGCGCAGCGACGACGTGCCCATGGCCGCCACCTCGATTGCCGATGCATTGGGTGAACACTACGCGCTGACCTTCCGCGACATCCCCGGGATGCAGAAGCACTTCCAGGCGCACCTGACCCTGGCCGACGGCAACCCGATCACCCTCGACGTGCGCCCCTCCATGCTGCCCGTCGCGTACTGGCTGCCGGTGGTGCTGGTGCTGCAACTGGCGCTGCTGCTGGGCTGCACCTGGTTCGCCGTGCGCCTGGCCATCCGCCCGCTGACCCGCCTGGCGCGCGCCGTGGAGACCCTGGACCCTAACGCTCACCCCACGCCGCTGGACGAAACAGGCCCCACCGAAGTAGCCCATGCCGCGGTTGCGTTCAACGCCATGCAACAACGCATCGCCGAATACCTGAAGGAACGCATGCAGATCCTCGCGGCAATTTCCCATGACCTGCAAACCCCGATCACCCGCATGAAACTGCGCGCCGAATTCATGGAGGATTGTGCCGAACGCGACAAACTGTGGAGCGACCTCGGGGAGATGGAGCACCTGGTGCGCGAGGGCGTGGCCTACGCACGCAGCGTCCACGGCGCCACCGAAGCCAGCCACCGCATCAACCTCGACGCCTTCCTTGACAGCCTGGTGTTCGACTACCAGGACATGCACAAACAGGTGAGCCTCAGCGGCAAAAGCGCGGTAGTTCTCGACACCCGCCCTCACGCCCTGCGCCGGGTGCTGGTGAACCTGGTGGACAACGCCCTCAAGTTCGCCGGCGCCGCGCAACTGGAGGTCGGTTCGACCGCCGATGGCGAGCTGTCGATCAAGGTGCTCGACAACGGCCCGGGCATTGCCGAGGACGAACTGGTGCAGGTGATGCAGCCGTTCTACCGCGTGGAAAGCTCACGCAACCGCGGCACCGGCGGCACCGGCCTGGGGCTGGCGATTGCCCAGCAACTGGTGGTGGCGATCGGGGGCTCGTTAACGTTGAGCAACCGGCCGGAAGGTGGGTTGTGCGCGCAGATCAAGATCAGCCTTTAAAGCAGGCCAACGTGATTGCTGCACGTTGACCAGCCTTGTTACACACCATATAGTGTGCCCACAAACAGACCCGACCACTACATAGTGTGCAGCATCGGTATTTATCGACCACACTATGCGCAGTATTTCAATGCCTTGAAGCCTGCAAAAACACTTATTTTTCGAATACCAGGAAGGAGCATTTCCATGCTGAGTTGGGATGAAGTCGACAACGAAGACACCGGTGCAGCGGTGATCAAGGGCGCCAACGCCGGCCACGCCAGCGAAGCCAACATGGACCGCCTCGACGGTGCCGGCGCCGCGGCTGCGCTGGAAGCCCGTAACGTGACCGCCAACGACTCCGCCGCCATCGTGCGCGCCAAGGCTGCGCTGGACAAACTCGACGTCGCCGAAGGCCTCGCCGAACTCGAAGGCGCCTCCGCCCGCGTCGCCGTCGACGAAAAGCGCATGATCAACTGCCGCGCCGACCTCAACCAACTCGTGCCGTTCAAGTACGACTGGGCCTGGCAGAAGTACCTCGACGGCTGCGCCAACCACTGGATGCCGCAAGAGGTCAACATGACCGCCGACATCGCCCTGTGGAAAAACCCCGAAGGCCTGACCGACGACGAACGCCGCATCGTCATGCGCAACCTCGGCTTCTTCTCCACCGCCGACTCCCTGGTCGCCAACAACCTGGTGCTGGCCGTGTACCGACTGATCACCAACCCGGAGTGCCGCCAGTACATCCTGCGCCAGGCCTTCGAAGAAGCGATCCACACCCACGCCTATCAGTACTGCATCGAATCGTTGGCCATGGATGAAGGCGAGATCTTCAACATGTACCACGAGATCCCATCGGTCGCCAAAAAGGCCGCCTGGGGCCTGAAGTACACCCGCTCGATCTCCGATCCGAAGTTCGAAACCGGCACCGTCGAAACCGACAAAGAGCTGCT
>NZ_FOQS01000009.1:0-245459 GCF_900113815.1 Pseudomonas sp. NFPP04
CTGGATTACAGCCTTAAACGTTGGGCTGCGTTGAGCCGTTATCTGAACGACGGCACGGTGCCCATAGACAATAACCACCTCGAAAATCAGATACGGCCATGGGCGCTAGGGCGAAAGAACTGGTTGTTTGCTGGCTCACTACGCAGTGGCCAACGCGCTGCTGCGCTAATGAGTTTGATCCAGTCGGCCAAGCTCAACGGCCACGATGCATATGCTTATCTGAAGGACGTTCTTACTCGCCTGCCGACGCAGCGGGCGAGTGAGATTGGGGATTTGTTGCCGCATCGATGGCAACCGACTTAGCTGCGCAAGACGGGATGCGTGGACGCTTACTTTCTTGCGGCCAAAGGTCAAGCGAGAAGGCTTAACTGATCGGCATTAGGCTTAAGGCCCCCTTGTTGTTATCAATCAGGGCCGGCACTAGCAGCATTAGAGCTAATAAAAGAAATGTAAGCGTCTGCCGAAGTCACCTTGCATGACTCAGGCAGATACCCACTGATGCGGCAGCAGTTGGTCAATCTCACTCGCCCGCTGTGTCGGTAGCCGCGTCAGCACATCTTTGAGATAAGCATACGGATCATGCCCATTCATACGCGCCGATTGGATCAGAGTCATGATCGCCGCCGCCCGCTTACCGCTGCGCAACGAGCCGGCGAACAACCAGTTGGAGCGCCCAAGAGCCCATGGCCTGATCTGGTTTTCGACGGCATTGTTATCTATAGGCACAGCACCGTCTTCCAAGTAGCGCGTCAGCGCTACCCAGCGTTTAAGGCTGTAATCCAAGGCTTTGGCTGTTGCTGATCCGTTGGGCACAAGATCGCGATGAGTCAGCATCCACTCGTGCAGTGCTTTCGCCAACGGCGCTGCTTTTTCTTGCCGTATTCGGCGGCGATCCTCGTCACTCATCTCACGTGCCTGGCGCTCAACTTCGTACAGGCCGCCAATCGAGTGCAGTGCCTGTTCGGCCAGTTGGCTTTTATTCGCCGCGTGCAGATCGAAAAACTTGCGGCGCGCATGAGCCATGCAGCCAATTTCGGTCATGCCCTTCTCGAACCGGCTTTGTAGCCAGCAAAGTCATCGCACACCAGCTTGCCATTCCAGGAACCCAGAAAGTTACGCGCATGCTCACCGGCGCGACTCGGGCTGAAGTCATAGACGACTGCCTTAAGTGCCGAAAACGGTGTAGTGCAGTAAGCCCAAACGTAGGCTCGATGGGTTTTCTTTTCACCGGGCGCAAGCATCTGCACCGGCGTCTCGTCGGCGTGGACAACTCGTTGCGCTAGAACCGCTTCTCGCAAAGCATCAACCAGTGCTTGAAGCTGTACACCGGTCTGTCCGACCCATTGGGCCAGTGTTGAGCGCGGGATCGCTAAACCGGCGCGTCCAAAGATTTTCTCCTGCCGATACAGCGGCAAGTGATCAGCGAACTTCGCCACCATCACATGAGCCAGCAAACCTGCGGTCGGAATCCCCTTGTCGATCACTTGAGCTGGAACTGGCGCCTGGATCAGTGTTTCGCACTGACGGCAGGCCCATTTTCCACGCACATGCTGTTCGACGATGAACACGCCCGGTGTGTAATCCAACTTCTCGCTCACATCTTCGCCGATGCGCTGAAGCTGGCGGCCGCAAGAGCACTGCGTGTTTTCCTGTTCGTGATGAATCACGGTACGTGGAAACTGCGCTGGCAGCGGTGCACGCTTGGGTTTTTGACGTGTTTGCTCTGGCGCCGGGGCCGGCAAGAGTGCGCTCAATTCGGCGTCGATAGCCTCAAGATCAGTATTGAGCAAGTCGTCGAGCAAGTGGCCTTGCTCCGGGCTGATCTGCTCACTGCGCTTGGCAAACCGGTGTCGCTTGAGGACGGCGATTTCATGAGTCAGCTGTTCGATGAGGGTCTGATCGTGATGGATCTTCCTACCCATGGTGTCGACCTTCGACATCAACTGCGCTGCTAACGCACGCAGTTGGTCGGGGGTCATTTGGTCGAGGTCGGGTAAGGAAGTCATGCCCTGGATTTTACCAAAGCAGATCGCTGGCGACAGCTCGCCAAGACGCGAATTACATTTTAAAGCAGCGTGATGGTGCCTCCAGCGCCGACACGCTGCCAAGGTAGGCCAAGCACCAGGGCCTGAAGTTGTTCGGCGTCCAGTTCCATTTCGCAACCTTGTCGAATACCTGGCCAGTGAAACTTACCCTGGTTCAACCGTCGTGCGGCCAGCCAGACACCAATTCCATCATGCACCAGGACTTTCATGCGGGTAGCACGGCGATTGGCGAACAGATAAGCGCAGTGCGGCTTCGCCGCACCGAACACCGCAATCACCCTGGCCAGAGCGGTCTCGGTGCCAGCACGCATATCCATGGGCTCGGTGGCGAGCCAGATGCTGTCGATGCGGATCATAGGGCAAGTCCACGGACAAACTGAGCGCAGCCCTCAGGGTCGGAAGCAGGCCATTTCACGGTGATGGTTTGCTCGCCAAATGGCAGTTCAATAACCGCCGACGCTTGAGCCTTTGGCTTGGGATTTACCGGTGCGACGTTCACGGGAACAAACGCAGGCAGCACGACTGCCTGCTGATCACGAAAAAGCGGTAACCAACGGCGCACGACATTAGCGTTGATGCCGTGACTCATCGCGATGGCCGCCACGGAAACACCGGGCTGTTGGCATTCGTGAACCACTTGGGCTTTAAAGGATTTTGAGTAGGACTTACGTTCACGCATGGCGATCCTGATATTAAGGGTAATTGCGTCCGCTTAAATTACGCGGACACAATCGACCTTAATGCTGGGGTTCGGTAGGTGTGTTTGCCGGCCCCTTACAAAGAAATAGCGCACGTTCTTATTGTTTTTGGCGTTTTGCGAAGGTGTGCGGCGAAACATCAGCGACGATGCTTGAGTCGATAACACTCAAAACTGTCAATGTTGACAGGTGTGCGAAGGATGCTGGAGGTGCCTAATAGAAATGGCCTTGCACCTGTTAGCAAGACGGACAAGTTATCTAAACTTCCGGAGTCAACCGAGATGGCAAGTTTAAAGAAACCCAAGAGTACAAAGGCACCCAACGCAGCTAAAAACTCCAAAACGGCTGTTCGCTCGGTTTTGACAGAGCCCCGATCCACGCGCCGAGCCCCGCGAGCAGGGACACTTGCGCCAATAACGGTGCTGAATGCGGAGGATGATGTACCCGGTGGCCAGTCCAATCTGATGAATATCGAGAAGCTTTACCTGGAAGGATTGAAGTTCGAGATCCCCAAATGGACCATAGGGGGTGGCGCTCCGGGAGCGCGTCACCAACTGGAGGTCAGGCTCAATAATGTGCTCATCATGCCACGTGAAGACCTCGGCACGAACCTGAACGATCCCAGCCTGCAGTGGCCTCGTCCTTACACGCTCACTCAAGCCCAAGTGGGTGATCACGGTGTCAAAAGTCTGACCTATGAGGTGTTTTTTAATCCGGCGACTAACAGTTCGAGGGAGCCGGTGAACGTTACAATTGACCGATACGACACACACGCCAGGATCCGGCCTTCGAAAGCGACGCTTCCGCCCTGGGTAGTCGATGGCAAAGTGACGGTTGAGTTGCTCGCGGTGCCGGGTAACACATTCATTGCAACCTGCAGCGGTCGGCTTGATCCTCAAGTGGGCGATAGCGTGCGTGTCTACTGGCATTACACGGATTCGACGCCGATTGCCACTCTCACCAATTTGCCCGTCAATCATTTACCGGTAGACGTTACCGTGCCCCTCGCGGACATAATGACCAAGTCCTCAGGCGTCTATCAGATGGCGTATACCTACCTCGACCGCGCCGGCAATGAAACGACCTTTCCCCCGTACCTCACGGATGTAACGCTTTCCCTTGAGCCCAACCCTTCAAACCTGCAAGACCCTGTCGTGCCCGAAGCGCCGCTGGATCGGGAAGATGCTCAGCTCAATCGCGCCTATGTTCAAATCACGGGCTACGACAACTATGAAATTGGCGATCAACTCGTTGTCAGCTTTAACGGGCAGCTGCTCTATTTAACCGTGAACAACCTAAATTTCCCTAAAGACGTTCCAATAACATGGGCCGCTTTGTCGTCTGGAGGCGTGACTGCCCCCTATGTTGCCGCGGTTTTTTACTATGTCGTTCGAAACGGTACTCCCTCTCCGAACTCCACCACGATCGACGTTTCAGTGGACCTTACAGCACCGGGCCTGATACCCGATCCGGGCGGTCCTGGGCCGGTCAACCCTAACCTTGGCCTGCTCACACTCACCTCGGCAGGCGGCCTGACCAACAAAATTGGCCCGGGTGATACGGGTGATGCCACGGTCACTTTTGATGTGTATACCGGCGCAACGGCGGGTGATCGCATTCAGATCTACCTGAAGGGCATCCCCCTGTTGACACCGCCTTATACCGTCACGTTGCCGGATGAGACGGCTACACAGTTCAGTATTACGGTTCCCGCCTCAGGCATTGCCTTGGTCGGTAATGGAGAGCACGACGCCCATTACAGCCTCAATAACGGAACCAACAATAACGTCACCGACTCATTGCCAACCGAGATCGATGTGCAAGCATTCGTGATTGAAGATCTGGCACTGCTTGAATACCCAGATTCGATAGATTCCGGTATCGGCGACGACACCCGCTTCATGAATTGCGCACATGGCGTTGCGTCAGGTATCAAAACCAAAATCATCAGCCCGGGCAAGTTGAAGAAAGATGACAAAGTAAGCGTGGTGTGGGTGATCTATGGGCCTAATGACTACTACTCGAACGTCAAAGTAAACGAATACGAGTTCCCTCCCGTGACGGTCACCATCGATCACTTTGCCGGGCACCCTGGCGAAGAGTTTACGGTGCCTTTCGCCACCTATATCTCCCCAGTCACCGAGGGGCGTGTCGAGGCTTACTACAAAGTGGTCGGAGCGGGTGGCACTCCGGGAGAGTCCGATCCTTCCATTTTGTACATCACCCGTAAGCTCCTGGGCGGTGGTACTTGTGGCTGACGAGCTGTTCTGAATGTACTGAGTCGTTCCCAATAACCCTTGAGGTCAATGCCTCAGGGGTTATTGGTTTTGCCCTGACGGTTCGCGTCAACGCTTTGCCCATCCTTCATTAAGGAAAGTCCTACAAGGCCCTAGATTCGGCCTACATGAAGTTCCTCCTCGGGTACGTAACCTCGGCGCCTCTGAAAGCCTGAGTCGATGAGTCCTGTAATCGATTGGCTTGTTCAGTCATCCGACTAGAGGTTCTACCCTATGAATACCCATGTACTTTTCAAGCGTTCGCGCTTGTCTGCCGCAATCAAAATCCTGGCGATCGCGCCTTTTTCACTGGTGGCAACTCACGTGTCCGCCGTGGACCTTGGAGCAGGTCAGAAGCTTGTCATTGATGCAGGCAGCGACTTTGATCGCTACACCTTGAAAGACGGTGCACAACTGATTTCCAACGGGGCGGCGATTCTCAGCGTCGCTTCGCAGAATTCGACCTTTGAGATGAATGGCGGCGAGGTCGTAGCGGGTTCCGAACACGGAGTCCAATTGTACGGCAGCCAGGCAACCATTCGTGATGCTCACATTTCCAGCGCCAGCGGTATTGGGATGATCGTGGGCGAGCACGCTGCCGCAGGCAGTCACGCCCAAGTGTCCAACAGCCGGATAGAAGGTGCCACCTATGGCGTCAACCTGGGGCGGGAAAGTACGCTGCAGATGACGAGTACCGATGTTCTTGGTGGCGAATTCGGTATTTTGGCCATCGACGGCAACCTGGCCGCCCAGGGCGGCAGTATCACTGGCGGCACCAATGGTCTCTATGTGTACCGCACTGCCGATGGCACGACACCCGCCAGCTTTCACCTTGAAGGTACCCGGGTAGTTGGGGAAACCGGTGCCGCCATCGTGGTGGATTCACCGGGGGTTGGTACTACGCCTATCACCATCGCCAATGGCACCACGCTGGAGGGTGGCAACGGCAACATGTTGGAGGTGATCAACGGTGGCGCAGCTGACGTACTGGTCAACAACAGCAACCTGGCCGGCAATATCCAGGTAGGCAGCGGCAGTGCTCTGGACCTGAATCTGGATTTCGCCGCCATGAAAGGCGACATCATCAACAACGGTGGCACCGCCAATGTGGGCCTGAACAACGGTGCGGTCCTGACCGGTCGCCTGGAAAACGTCGACAAGCTGTCGGTCAACAGCGACGCCACCTGGGTGTTGGTGGATGGCCAGGATGAACTCAAGGAACTGTCGATGAATGGCGGTAACGTCAAGTTCGGCGATTCGGGTGCGTTTTACCAACTGAACGTGACGAACCTGAATGGCACCGGCGGTACCTTCATCATGAAGGCGGATTTCTCGACGTTGACCGGCGATTTTCTCAATGTCACCGGTACTTCCTCCGGCGCGCACCAGTTGTTGATCGCCAGCACCGGTGCTGACCCGTTGTCCGATGATCGTTTGCATGTCGTGCGCACTGCCGATGGCGGTGCGAGCTTCAGCCTGGTCGGTGGTCGGGTGGACGTCGGTACCTATTCCTACGGACTGGTCAGTGACAACCGCGACCACGATTGGTACCTGGACCCGGACAATAAAGTCATCAGCCCGAGCACCCACTCCGTACTGGCCCTGGCCAACGCGGCGCCGAGCGTGCTCTACGGTGAAATGACCAACCTGCGTACCCGCATGGGTGAGTTGCGTCACAGCGATGGTAAGTCGAGCGGCATGTGGAGCCGAACGTACGGCAACAAGTTTGAAGTGAACAACCGCGATAAAGGTGTGCAGTACAACCAGGCACAGCGTGGTTTCACCCTGGGTGCCGACGTACCGTTGTCCGGTGGCGATGGCCAATGGCTGGCAGGCTTCCTGGCCGGTCACAGCACCTCAGACCTGGACCTGAACCGTGGCAGCAAAGCCACCGTCAACAGCTACTACGCCGGTGGATACGCCACGTGGCTGGACGCTGAGAGCGGCTTCTACTTCGACGGCGTGCTCAAGTTCAACCGCTTGCACAACGAGTCCAACGTGGCGATGAGCGACGGCAGGAAAGCCAAGGGCAACTACACGCAAAACGCAGTGACTGCTTCGGCAGAGGTGGGCCGCCACATCAAGCTGGACGACGGCTTCTTCGTGGAACCTTACGGCCAGTTGGCCACGGCGATCATCCAGCGCCAGAGCTACGAGCTGGATAACGGCCTGCAAGCCAAGGGCGCGCGTACCGCTTCGGTGGTGGGCAAGGCCGGTGTGACCGCCGGGCGTGACATCCAACTGGACGGAGGCAGTGTGCTGCAGCCGTACTTGCGGACTGCCGTTGCCCATGAGTTCAACCAGAGCAACAAGGTGTCGGTGAACGGCAACAGCTTCAACAACGACCTGTCGGGTACCCGGGTTGAAATAGCAGCTGGACTGGCCATGGCCGTGTCGAAGAACTGGAAGGTCCATGCCGATGTAGAGCGCAGCATGGGCAAGAGCGTTGACCAGCCGTGGGGGGTGAATGTGGGGGTGCGATATGACTTCTAAGAGTGCCTAAACTCACCACCTGTAAAGAAGCCCCGTATCTTTTGATACGGGGCTTTATTTATTAGCGGTGTCCCGTCCTGGGCGGGCTATTATTGTGGAGTACAAGCATATAGGAGGTCAGAGGTCGACCAACGCAATGGTACTCGATCGGTAGTTTGAGACTAGCAGATGCTTTCCGTTGGGCGTCACTTGTAAAAATTGGGGGCCGTTGAAGCCGCTTAGCGTGTTCACAAGTTTCGGTTGGTCTTCTGAGGTGTCGAAGATGTGTACTTTATCAGTGCCGTTCTCTGTTAAATAAAGTAGCGCCTCAAAAGGGTGAGTGGCTACTCCTACAGCGTAGTTAAAGCCTTGATTTGTATTTATTATCTTGTTGAGCAGGCGATCAAAGGTGCCCACGCTAGAACCCGACACGTAGAAGCCTTTATTGTCGGTGTTAGAGAAGGCAATGTCGCTGACAGGAGAGGGGAAAGGTGCACTGGAAATGAATGCGTCTGAGCTTGTATCGAGTCGACGTACCCCCCAATTGCCGAGCCAACTGTAAATGACATTTTCGGGCGATATCCAGAGCCGGCTACTTGCCTCCCCCGTGCCCGTAGGAATGTATTTTTCAACGTTGCCGGTTTGCGTATTGATTTTTGCAATTTCATAAAGTGAACCACCACTATCATTAAAGTACTGGGTTGAAGTGTAAGCATAAGTGCCTGTACCCTTGATTCCGGTAATGCCATATGGCATTTTGTAGTGTAGCAAAGTTTGTTTAAGCAAAGCGTAGGAGGCGGTGTCGTAAGCGGCAACAAGATTAGAGGCTGACGTGTAGCCTGTTATTACTGTTATTAAAAGCTTAGTGTCGTCATTGTTTAAGGAGATTGCAAAGCTTTTCGGCGTTTGTATTGTATGTACGACCAGTGCTTTTTCTATGTCAATAACACTCACTGTTTTTGACTGGCGATTGTTTACAAACGCAGTTTTGCTGTCTTTAGTTATCACAATCTCGTGCTCACCGGCCCCCACAATGATGTGTTTTGACACCACAGGCTGGCGATTAATCCTGTAAGCAACCGACTTCAGCTTGATCGCACTGTTTTCAATCCCCGCTTCGTCCAGTGAAACGCTCGCGTCGACGGTCACAGTAGCGCCATTGGCTAGCCCTTTCAAATAGGAGTCATGTATCAAGTCATGCGTACGCTGTGCCGTAAACTCGGCGGCGCTCACCTTGATGCCTGGGCGCAGGAACAAGTCAGTAGAACTTTTCAGGCGAATGAAAACCGCTTGTTGCCGATTGAAGAAGGGCCACGCCTTGACCTCCACAGAGTTCGACTGGCTGGTATCGATCACGCCCCCGAGTGCTTCCGGTACGCTGACCAGATCAAGGGTTTGCGCAGACAGCGCATCCACGTTAACGGTGAGTGGAGGCGACTTGAAAACCTCGCCGTTACGCAGCACTTCAACATACGCCGTGAAGGAGTCACCCACATAAGCCGCGACAAAGTTACTGAGCAAGGCAAACGTGATGTAGTCATGCCCCGCATCTGGAACACCAGGCTTCGCTGGTATAGAGGGCATACCCAGGCCTGGCTTGCCCTGTATCACCAGTGTCACAAGGTCTGTGGCCAGCATCGGGTATTTGATCCTGAACGTGACCGTACGAGGGGAAGGCGTCCAGACGTGCAGCGGGTTAAGTTGTGTGAGGCAAGGTGACACGTAGGTGCCTTCGAGCAGACTCGGGCATTCGGTGAGTTTTAATTTCGCGCCTACATTGACGATCAATGGCAGGGATTTGAGCGGAGTATCGGTAGGCAGTGTCCTGACTTCCCAGTGAATTGCCATGGTGCTGTCTTTGTTTGCCAGCACAATAGCGCGTGGAATCGTGAACGTCAGCGCAGAGCCAAACCAGATGGACGTCACTTCCAGCCACGCGGTGGTGAAACTGCCACCGGGTTTGCTGCCAGTGGCAACAACTCGCACCTCGTCGTTCAGGGCAATGCTTGAATGTGGATGGACAAGCGCCTTCAGGTTGCCTTTGCTGAAGAGTTCGTCAAACACATGTCCAGGCCTTAAATCGTCTGATGTAGGAGGGGGTAGTGTCACCGTAATGTCACCCACGGAGACGGTCACCGATTTCGAGGGGCGGGAGGTGTCGTTATTGACTACGTAATACGCCTTGAAAGTGGAACCCTCCAGAAGGGCGAATACGCTTTGGTAGTCCAGAAAGAAATCGATTGCTCCAGTACCTGCGCTGTCAGTGTATTTCGCATACACAGGGGTGCCGTCGAGCGCCGTGCCTTCGATGATCAGGTCGAGCTTGTCACTGGGATTCTGTCCGAAGAAGCGCACAGTAATTTCTACTGGATCGGTACCTAGCGGCAGGACTCCGCCCTCGAGCCCGTGGACGATGGGGGCTGGCCGACTGTTGTCGACTGGTGTGCCTCGCATGCTGTAAATGACGGCATTGGAGGGAGTATTCACTTCGCCCTCCCGTACCCGTTCGTAAGTAATCAACAAGCGGCCGCCCGCCAGCTTTTTGGCAAACTCCAATGGCAGGGGAACGTAAATGCGCAGTGCGTTGGGCTGTGGCACGTCAGCCATTTCGGTATGTTTGAGGGTCTCACCTGTTGCGGTCAGCCCGAGGTAGGTGACAAATGCCTTGTCGTACGAAAGCCAACCGTAAATTCTGATGGGTATTTCAACTCTCAAGTCCTTCGATTGTACATCTGTATCAATGAAGTCTTCGTCTGAATCCCCATCGTAATCGGCTTCAAGTACATGTGCCGCAGGCAGCAACGGGCCGGTGCTCCCGTTCACGTTGTTTTGTATGAGCCGTGGAACTGAAAAGCCGTTGGATTGATTGCCTGCCTTATCCCTTACAAACCATTCAAAAATGTTTACACCGAGCGTTACCTGCAGCCAAGTACCGTAGTTGATCGTGATAACGATAGGCGCATTGCTGGAGGCTTCAAAGCTGGTGACTTTATGGGTGACGAGCACACCGCCGATACTCACGAAGATCACATCACCTTCTTTGCGGTCGTGCACCGGATCCACCAGCGGATTCACCGGGTATCTATCAATGAATATTTTGATGCCGTTTTGAGCGGCGGCCTGGGTGATGATGCCGAAGGCTTCGATGTTGGAGTCTACGAAGCGGATACGCCCCAGGTTTTCATTGATGAGGGGGGTACTGACCTGTGGGTCAACGCCTCCAGGTTCTTTTTGGTCTACCCAGATGTTCAAGGCTGTGGTCTCGTCCGTGACGCCGCTCAAGCGTTTGACGAAGCCTTGCAATTTGTTGTAAGCCTGGTCGATAAACCGAACGGACTGAATCGTCAGGGTAATGTCCTTGCCGAGGACTGCATCATCAGCGGAGACGGTGTAGTGAGCGACCGTTTCACCATTGAGCTCAACCCAGACAAAGTCGTTCTCGGCCTGTTCGAACCAGGCATAGAGGATGTAGATGACGCCGAGTGCGCTGACCGTCAAGGCGGCTTTGTTGAGGGCGCCGTCGGTGCCAGGTATGGGGGTGAGGTTGGGAATATAGGGGATCAGATCCGCGAATGGCAGCTGAGTTGAAGGTAACCTTTGCGCCCCGGGAGGGCAGCCGCCCATCGGGCGGCGGTCAGGTAGGCGTCCTACAGGTGTTTTGTTGGGTTTTTTGCGCGGTACCGTTGCCACGCAGCCGTGGGGCAAGGCGGGGGGAGGGTTATGATCCTCTCCTGTAGGCAGGCAGTGATAGGGGAGGGACGACGGGGGATTTTGATCATAGGTCATGACGGGATACCTGTCTGGTTTTCAATCAAGGGTGCGACGCGTGATCCACTGTTGAATGAAGTCGCTGCCTCGATTCAACGCTCCCTCTCCCTCGGTGCCTAGCTGTGAGAAATGACAGTGCCGACCAGCGGTATTCTCGGCTCACAGCACCACCACCGACACCGTGTTATTACGCGCATTGGCCACATAGGCATAGGTGCCGTCCGGTGACACCACCACGTCTCGTGGCTGGCTGAACCCCGCATAGGTGCCGATCACGTTCTGGGCTCGCGTATCCATGAGGGTCAGCAAGTCGGCGCCGCTTTGTGTGATGTAGGCGCGCTCCAGTCTTGGGTGAAAGGCTACCCCATATGGTCGTTGCAGACCGCTCAAGGTCTGGCTGATTTGCAGCGTTGCGGTATTGCCGATCAATACTGTGCCTCGGTCGGGCTGGGTGATATAGATGCGTTGTAGCAGGGGGCTGTGGGCGATTTGCTGGGGATGCGAGACGGTGTTCACTTGGCTGAGCTGGGCGTTGTTTGCCAGGTTGATGGCCCGCCAGTCAAACGCGCCGGCGATATGCGCGCGGGTGCCATCCGGGCTGATGGCGATGGCGCTGGGCCGGGTGGTTGTCACGCGGCTTACCACGTCGTGGTTGGTCGTATCGAAAATCACCATCTCTGAGGCGCCGTTGTCCGCTACATACAGGCGTGTGCCCGTCTTGTTCAGCGTGAGCCCGTGCGCCGTGGTGAAGCCTGTGAGTGTGTGAATCGTCGAGTAGTCCTGCGTGCTGATCACGCGAACCGGTGTATTGGCTGCACTGCTGTTATCCGATACGTACAGGCGGCTGCCGTTGGGGTGCAGGGCCAGCCAGAGCGGTGAGCCCATGTTCGTAATCGTGTGGATGACCCGGTAGTTCTGTGTATCGATCACCGCCACGGATTTGGGTGTGGTGGCTTGGGTCACGTAAAGTCGCGTGCCGTCGGCACTGAGTGCCAGGTTTGTGGGCGTTCCGGCTGCGCGGATATTGGCCATGACCCCCTTGGTATTTTCGATGCGGTAGCTGACGGTTCCCAGCTTGACCGCGAAATCTTTATGCGCGCTGCCATTGAGTGAAACGCGGGTCTCCACTGTCAGCGTACTGCGGTTAGGGAGCGAGCGCAGATAGGCCGCGGGCAAGCTATGTTCCACGCGCTTGGCCGCGAACTCTGGCGCACTCAGTGGCGTGCCCTCCCGTAAAGGCAGGTTGGCGACGCCATTGATGTCTATCCACACCGGTTGCCCGCTGCGCATGAAGGGCCACTCCAGCACCCGCACGCTGTGGGCTTTGCTGACATCAATCGCACCCACCAGCGCCTGCGGCACGCTGACCCGGTCGAGGTGTTGAGCCGGCAGTGTTTCTACCGTGAGGCTCAAGATTTGCGATGAAGTGCTCGCACCGCCTCGAGTGACGATATAGGACACGCTGGCCTGCCGACCGAGGTTGGCGGCAATCACTTGGTTGGACAGTGAGAAGTCGACATGACCGAGCGCTGGGTCGGCAGGTTTTGGCGCGATCACCGGCGTGCCCAGGCCGAAGGTCCCCTTGAATATCGGCTGGATATCGTCTCCCGGCAACATCGGGTAGCGTACGCGCAGGGTGGCTATCGGTGCCAAGGGCGGTAGCACATGCAGGGGGTTTAACGTTGCTGTCGCGGGGCCGGTGACAGTGCTTTGCAGGATCAATGGCACGTCCAGTTGCAAAACGCTCCCGACCTTCATCACCAGCGGTTGTGAATACAGCGTGCGCAGCCCGGGCCGTTCGACGATGTAGTAGATCCGGGCAGAACGGTTGAGGTTGGCAAGTACGTAGATGCGCGGGACTACAAACATCAAATCCTCGCCGGGCCAGACGTCGGTGATCAGCCGCCGCATGGGGGGGGCACTGCCGCCCAGTGCGCTGCCTTCGAAGTACAGCACCACCGTTGCGCCCCGTACAAATGCCGCGTGCCACCTGACAGTGACATTGGCATTGGCGCGGAAGATCTCTGGGTCAAAGGTCGGGTCGGGTTCCGGCGCCTGGAGCACCTGGACCTTGGGCAACGCCACCATCGGCTCGCCGACAAGTAGGTTCAGGTCCTTTGAGGGTGGACGCTGTCCGGGCAGGTTAATGTAGTAATAGAGGCGCAGCGTGCCGCTTTCCAACTGGCGAATGTCACCGTCCTGACCGTTGGCAAGATCGAAACTGATGTCCCCTGTGCCCGCTGGCAGGCGATGTTCCTGATAATACCCGTGGCCGTTGGCATACTTGCCGTCCAATACCAGGGTTACGCAATCGTCAGGGTGCTGGCCCATGTAAGAGCGGATTATCACTCTGACGGGATCGGTCAGTGGGTTGAGGACGCCATCGTTGGCTGCCGGCACTTGAGGCGCGTCCAGCCCGCTATCAACCGGCGTACCCGTTACCTGGATGAAGGCGTTCTCCGAAGGTACGCCAGGTTGACCGGGGCGAAGGCGCTCATAACTGAGTTGAATCAAGGCGCCTATCAGTAAACTCAAGTCTGCGTTTGGCCATGCAATATCGAGGTACTGGATAGCGGTTGAACTAACCGGGGCGCTGTAGATTTGTTCCACTTCCACCCCGGTCAGGGTGCGCCCCCTGAGGCTGGCCCGAAGCGTGTCGCCGCTGGCCCAGCCTTTACCGGCAATGGGGAATCGCAAGGTTGCGCTCTTACCTGCGAGCTTGTCCGCATCCAGTGTGCCGCTGGGCGCCTCGACGATATGCCCTGAGTCCAGTAGTTTTTCGTTTGGATTAAGAAGTACCTCGAGCATTTGTGTCGGCGAGCGGCCGGGCGCGTAGTTACCCGCTTCGTCCAGTACGTCATAAGCGCAGGCATGGCGGCCGCTGCCAATCTTCAGCCAGGTGCCGTAATTCACCGTCAGCGTGATCGGGTTGCGATGGCTGGCCTGGCCTTCGGTGACAGGGTGCTCGACGATTTCACTGCCGATGATCAGCCGGATTCGATCGCGCACTGCGCGGTGGGTATTGGCGGGCAAGGTGGTGTCGAGCGGGTAAAAACCGATGCTGACCGCAACACCACGCTGGGCTGTCGTCGAATCAATGAAAGTCTGGGCGGGTTGTGGGCGCGGCAGGCGCTCGTTGACCCAGGGCGGTGCCACGATGGGTTCGTTACCGGTCGGTGCCACCCGGTCGACCTTGAGGTTCAGGCGCTGGGTTTCCTCGCGGCTTGAATCCAGGTGTGTGACAACAATGTAAACAGGCCCTACCGTTCCATCCGGCAGGCGTGCCAAGGGGGTGCGCAAGACAATCGCTTTCTCCTCACGGGCTTCCTGTGCCGTGACCGTATGGGTATCGACTGGTATGTCGGGGTTGGCGCAGATCAGCGCGATGAAGTCGCCTTCGGCCTGGCTGGCATAGCTTCTCAAGATGCAAATAAGTCCGTCGTTGCCATGGGACTCGAGCAAGGCTTTGTTGACGCCGCCGCTAAAGCCGACCACCGGGACTTTTAACCCGGGAATATACGGTGCCAGTTGAGCAACGCAAGGGCGGGCATTTCGTACTGGGCGCATGATGATTATCTCGGGCTAGAGGGCGCGAGATGAGTTAGAGCACGTAGGAGGGGAGCGCAACAACTGTGAGATTTGACAGTTCAGACCAGCGGCCGTCGCGCGTTGTCAGCCACGCTCGCCTCGGTCAGGGTTGACGGTTCCAATGTCGAAACAACGGTTCTGCCAGAAACAACACAAACAACAACCGCATCACCTGCATCGCCGTCACCAACGGTACCGACAGTTGCAGGGTCTCGGCCGTGAGACTCATCTCGGCAATGCCACCGGGCATCATGCCCAGGGTCAGCGAGCGTAAATCCAAGTGAGTCACTGCACTCAGCCCCACCGCCGCCAACGTCGCCAGCGCCATGGTCAACGCCGTGCCAATCAAGGTGCGCCCCATGAACGACGGCGCCCGACGAAAGAACTGCCGGTTGAAGTGGCAACCCAGGCCACTACCGATCAACCACTGGCCAATCTGGCTGCCGCCATCGGGCAGGCCGATATGCAGGTCCCAGACCACGCTGGCTGTGGCACTCACCAGCAACGGCCCGAACAACCAAGGGTTGGGCTGGCGCAAGCGCTGCCAACCCCAGGCGACCAAGGCGCCCAGCGGAAACAGCGCCAGCAGCCACGGCCAGCTCACCGGCGCCGGATGAAACTGCGGTGTACCGCCTTCCAGCAAGTACTTGAAAATCGCCGGCACACACAACACCACCATCAGCACCCGCAGACTCTGCCCCGCCGCAACACGGCTGAGCACCGCACCATTACGCGCGCCGAGGTTGACCATCTCACCGGAACCGCCCGGCATGCTCGAGAAGAACGCCGTGGCGCGGTCTTCACCGCTGCGGCGCATCAGCCACACACCCACCACGCTCGACAGGCTGGTGACCAGCGCGCCGAAGAAGATCAGCCCGAAGTGGCTCATCACCTGTTCGATCACCACCGGGGTGAAGTGCAGGCCGATGCCGATGCCCACCACCCATTGGCCGCATTTGCGCCCGCCGGGGATCTCCGCCAGCTGCCACGGCGTGAGGCAGCGCACCAGGATGATCGCCAGCAGCGAACCGACCATGTACGGCAAAGGCCAGCCAACCAGGCTGGCCAGGTAACCGCCGGCCAGGCCGACCAGCGGTGTCCCCCACCAATGTCTGAAGGTGACCTCAGACATCGGCCACGGCACGACGCTGCAGGGCACGTTTGCGGTAGATGCGCAGCAACGGGAAAGCCAGCATCAGCGCGGTCAGTACCCACACACCAAAGGTGATCGGGCTCGACCACAGGATCTGCAAGTCACCGTTGGAGATCGACAGCGCACGGCGCAGGTTCTGCTCCATCAGGCCGCCAAGGATAAAGCCCAGCAGCACCGGCGATAGCGGGAAGTCGAGCTTGCGCAGGATGTAGCCGAAGATGCCGATACCGACCATCAGGAACAGGTCGAAGGTGGTGGCGTGCACCGCGTATACCCCGATGGCGGTGATGATTGCGATCACCGGTACCAGCGCCCAGTTCGGCACGGCGAGGATGCGCGTGAAGATGCGGATCATCGGGATGTTGAGGATCACCAGCATGATGTTGGCGATGAACAACGAGGCGATCAGGCCCCAGACGATATCCGGTTGCTGTTGGAACAGCAGCGGACCCGGAGTGATGTTGTACAGCGACAGCGCGCCGATCATCACCGCCGTCGTGCCCGAGCCGGGAACGCCGAGGGTCAGCATCGGCACCAGGGCACCGCAGGCGGACGCGCCAATCGCGGTTTCCGGAGCGGCGAGGCCGCGCATGTCGCCCTGGCCGAATTTACCGCTGGCACCGGCCAGGCGTTTTTCGGTCATGTAGGCAACGGCCGAGGCCAAGGTAGCGCCGGCACCCGGCAATACGCCCATGATGAAGCCGAGCAGGCCGCAGCGGATATTCACCACGAAGACCGCGCCCGCTTCTTTCAGGTTGAACATCATGCGCCCGGTGGCTTTGACTGCCTCCTGCCCACGGTGGGTTTTCTCCAGCAGCAACAGGATCTCGCTGATGGAGAACAGGCCCAGTACCAGCACGACGAACTGGATGCCGTCGGTGAGGTGGATGTTGTCGCCGGTGAAGCGATACACACCGCTGTTGGCGTCGATGCCGACCGCCGACAGGAACAGGCCGATCAGTGCTGCCACAAAAGTCTTCAGCGGTTTGTCGCCAGCCATGCCGCCGAGACAGACAATTGCGAACACCATCAGTACGAAATATTCCGCCGGGCCGAAGGCAATCGCCCATTTGGCCAGCAACGGCGCAAACAGCACCATGCCACAGGTGGCGATAAACGCGCCGATGAACGAACTCCAGGCCGACAGCGACAGCGCCACACCGGCGAGGCCTTTGCGGGCCATGGGGTAGCCGTCGAGAGTGGTCATCACGGTGGACGCTTCGCCCGGGATGTTCAGCAGGATCGAGCTGATGCGCCCACCGTATTCGCAGCCCAGGTACACGGCTGCCAGCAGGATCAGCGCCGATTCAGGCGGCAGGCCCAGGGCGAAGGCGATGGGGATCAACAGCGCCACGCCGTTGATCGGGCCCAGGCCAGGCAACAGGCCGACCACGGTGCCGATCAGGGTGCCGCACAACGCGGTCACCAGGTTGTAAGGGGACAGTGCAACGCCGAAGCCCTGGCCCAGGTAGCCGAAAGTATCCATGTCAGTTCTCCAGTACGTCGAGCAGGCCGAGGGGCAGCGGTACATCCATGGCTTTGTCGAACAGCAGGTACAAGCCGATGGCCATCAACGTGACGATCACCACGCTGGGCAACCAGCGACCACCGTACAAGCGCGCCATGGGAATGCCGATCAGCATGCTGCTGAGGATGAAGCCCAGGGGTTCGAAGGTGCCGGCGAACACGATCAACAGCGCGACGCACACGCCGATCTTGATCAGGGTTTCGCGGTCCAGCGCGGGTTCTTCTTCGGTGTGTTTGGTCGGCTGTGGACGAAACAGCATGTAGATCAGTGCCAGGCTCATCAGCCCGAGCATCAGCAGCGGGTAGGCGCGCGGCCCCACCGGCTCGTAGGAAAACGACGCCTGGTACGGCCAGGCCATCAGCGCGAGGCCGGCGCAGGCCAGCAGCAGCGCGGCGGCGAAAATGCGTTGTAAGAGCATGTGGAACTCCTGGGCCACGCCGCTTGGCTAAAGGGCGTGGCCGCACAAAAGAGGGGCGATTACTGGATCAGGCCGAACTCTTTGGCCAGCACTTTGTAGTCAGCCACCTGTTTCTTCACGTAGGTGTCCAGTTCCGGCCCGGTCATGGCGAACGGGAACAGCTCGCGTTGGTCACGCAGCTTGGCGAACTCCTCGGAGGCCAGCAGTTTGTCGAACGCCTCTTTCCACCAGGCGTAGTCGGCATCGCTGACTTTTGGCCCGAGGTAGAAGCCACGCACCACTGGCCAGACGATGTCGTAGCCTTGCTCTTTGGCGGTCGGAATGTTCTTCATTTCCGGCTCGTCCAGGCGCTGTTCGGAGAACACCGCCAGCAGGCGCATGTCGCCGCTCAGGATGTGCGGCATGGAGTCGGAAATGTCGGTACTGCCCACCTGGATATGGCCGCCGAGCAGGGCGGTGGCAATTTCACCGCCGCCTTCAAGGGCGACATAACGCAGTTCGCGCGGGTTGATTCCGGCAGCCTTGGCGATCAGCGCGGTTTGCATCCAGTCCTGGCTGCCGACGGTGCCACCGGAACCGATCACCACGCTGCCCGGATCTTTCTTCAAGGCTTTGACGAGGTCGTCGAGGGTTTTGTAGGGCGAATCGGCTTTCACCGCGATAGCCCCGTAGCTGGTGCCGACCGCCGCGAGCCAGCGCACGGCGCTTTCATCGAAGCGGCCGAACTTGCCCTGGGCCAGGTTCAACAGCGAACCGCTGGACCAGGCCACCAGCGTGCCGGCATCCGCAGGACGCTGGGCGACCACGGCGTTGTAGGCCACCGCGCCCACCCCACCGGGCATGTAGGTCACGCGCATCGGCTTGCTCAGCAGCTTCTCGTTGACCAGCGCGCTTTGCGCCAGTTTGCAGGTCAGGTCAAAACCACCACCCGGCGAGGCCGGGGCGATGCACTCTGGGCGCTTGGGTTCGTCAGCGGCCAGCAGTTGGCCGGCGAACAGCATGCAGCCGGCGGCGAGGGCCAGTTTACGCAGTGAAAGGGTCATGGTTATCTCCGTCGTTGTTGTTATGAATGGCTTACCAGGCACTACTTACCAAAGTGCAACGCTGTAGCTGACCAGCAGACGCACTTCGTCCGCATCACGGGCCGAGTAGTTGGAGCGGTACGTGGCGTTGCGCAGGCGCACGGCCACGTCCTTGAACGTGCCGGCTTGCACCACATACTTGATCTCGGTGTTGCGCTCCCACTCCTTGCCGGTCTCGCCGTTCTTGAGCTTGATGTTGTCACCTGAGAGGTAACGGCTCATGAAGCTCAGGCCGGGAATGCCCAGCTTGGCGAAGTCGTAGTCGTAGCGCGCCTGCCAGGAACGCTCTTGGGCGCCGGCAAAGTCGTTGATCTGCACGAAGTTGATCAGGTACGGGTCGCTGCCATCCACATAGGGGAAGGCGCTGTCACCGGACATGTGCTGGTAGCCGGCGCTGAGCTTGTGGCCGTTGAGGGCATAGCTGAACAGGCCGTTGAGGGAGGTGTTGTCGATCTTGCCGCCACGGGCGGCGCCAGTGTCATCGCTGATGGCCAAACGCAGGTCGGTGCCGAACGTACCGGGACCCATCGGGCGCGCAGCCACCAGGCCGAGGAAGTGCTGGCGGTACACATCGTCGAGTTGGGCGAAGTGGTAGCTGCCGGTGATCTTGTCGGCGAACTTGTAGTCGGCCCCGCCAAAATTGAAATGCTTGCCGGTGGCGCCGCTGACGAAGCGGCTGTTCTTGTTGTTGAGGGCAATGTCCTCGTAATTGGTGTCGTCACGGTCCTTGGCTTTGTCCAGGCGCCCGCCGGTGAACACCAGGTTCTTGAACTCCCTGGAGGTGATCAGGCCGCCGTTGAAGGTTTGCGGCAGGATGCGCCCGTCGTTGGGCTTGAGGATCGGCAGCTCGGGGATCAGCGAACCGATCTTCAGCTCGGTGGCCGAGATCTTCACTTTGCCGGTCAGGCCCAGCTTGGAATATTCGTCGGCGGCGCGGCCATCGTCATGGGTGGGCAGCAGGCCGGTGCCGGTGCGGTCGGGGCTGGAGTCGAGCTTGACCCCGAGCATGCCCAGCGCATCCACGCCGAAGCCTACGGTGCCGTCGGTGTAGCCCGATTGCAGGTTGAGCATGAAGCCCTGGGCCCACTCGTCGCGCTTGGATTGCTGCGCGCTGGTGCCATCGCGAAAGTCGCGGTTGAAGTACATGTTGCGGGTTTCCAGGGTCGCGCTACTGTCTTCGAAGAAGGCAGCCTGGCTAAGCGGCGAAAAGCCGGCAAGGGTAGCAGCACTGGCGAGGGCGGTCTGGGTCAGGCGAGAAAAACGAACAGGCGAGGAGGCCTGGGGCTGTGTCGACAGCATCGTTGTGTACTCCGTTATTGTTCTTATTTTTGGCGAAAACGCTTCGAGGCGTTTTTCGGGCGCTGCGGATAAGGCAGCTTGGCGGGCATAGACCACCGAGGCTGGATGCTAAAGGGCGAAGCTTTCACTAACCTTTCAGTCGGCTTTCAATGTTTTCGGGCTTCACAGGCCGGTCGGCGCCTGTAAACTGCCCGCCAAAGCGTGGCACCGACCACCCCTGAATGAGGTAGCAATCCATGCGTGTCTTGCTGGTTGAAGACCATCTGCAACTCGCCGAAAGTGTTGCGCAAGCGCTCAAGAGCACGGGTCTGACCGTTGACGTGCTGCACGATGGCGTGGCGGCGGACCTGGCCCTGAGCAGCGAGGAGTACGCGGCGGCGATCCTCGATGTGGGGCTGCCGCGCATGGATGGTTTCGAGGTGCTCGCACGTCTGCGTGCCCGTGGGAAAAATTTGCCGGTGCTGATGCTGACGGCACGCAGTGATGTGAAAGACCGCGTGCACGGCCTCAATCTTGGGGCGGACGACTACCTCGCCAAACCGTTCGAACTCACGGAGTTGGAAGCGCGGGTCAAGGCGCTGCTGCGGCGTAGCGTGCTGGGCGGAGAGCGTCAGCAGGCCTGCGGCGTGCTGGTGTACGACCTCGACACCCGGCGCTTTACCGTAGGGGGTGAACTGATGACACTCACCTCCCGCGAGCAAGCCGTACTCGAAGCGCTGATTGCCCGCCCGGGCCGGGTGATGAGCAAGGAACAACTGGCTTCCCAGGTGTTCGGCCTGGACGAGGAGGCCAGCCCCGATGCCATCGAAATCTATGTGCATCGCCTGCGCAAGAAACTCGATGGCCAGCCCATCGCCATCGTGACCTTCCGTGGCCTCGGTTACCTGTTGGAAGCCCGCGATGCATAAGCCCAGCAGCCTGCGCTGGCGCTTGCTGTGGAACCTGGCGCTGTTGCTGGTGCTGTTGATGCTGGCCAGTGGCATGAGCGCCTACTGGAACGGTCGCGAGGCCGCCGATACCGCCTACGACCGCACGCTGCTGGCCTCTGCGCGTACCATCGCCGCCGGCTTGACCCAGGTGGATGGCACCCTGAGCGCCAACGTGCCCTACGTGGCCCTGGACACCTTTGCCTATGACAGTGCCGGGCGCATTTACTACCAGGTCAACGACATCGACCAGAAGCTGATCTCCGGCTACGAAAACCTTCCCGGTCCACCGCCGGGTACGCCACGCACCGATGACTATCCGGCATTGGCGCGCTTCTACGACGCCATCTACCAGGGCCAGCAGGTACGCGTGGTGAGCCTGCTCAAGGCCGTTTCCGAACCGAACATGAACGGCATGGCCGAAATCCGCGTTGCCGAGACCGATGAAGCGCGCGTGAGCATGGCCCGCAGCCTCATGGCCGATACCCTGCTGCGCCTGGGCATGCTCGCCGTCGGCGCACTGTTGCTGGTGTGGTTTGCCGTGAGTGCGGCGTTGCGGCCGCTCGAGCGCCTGCGTACGGCAGTGGAGGAGCGTCAGCCTGACGACCTGCGGCCGTTGCCCCTGGTGGAAGTGCAGCATGAGTTCGGCCCATTGGTGCGTTCCCTCAACCATTTCACCGAACGCCTGCGCGGCCAGTTCGAACGCCAGGCGCAGTTCATTGCCGATGCGGCCCATGAACTGCGCACGCCACTGGCAGCCCTCAAGGCCCGGCTGGAGCTGGGCTTGCGCGCCGAGGACCCCGCCACCTGGCGCAGTACCCTCGAAGCCGCCGCCCAGGGCACTGACCGTCTGACCCACCTGGCCAATCAACTGTTGTCCCTGGCGCGCATCGAAAATGGGGCGCGTGCCATTGCCGAAGGCGGCGCGCAGTTGCTCGACCTCAGCCAACTGGCCCGTGAGTTGGGCATGGCCATGGCACCGCTGGCCCATGCACGCGGTGTGGCATTGGCGCTGGAAGCCGACGAGCCGGTGTGGCTGCGCGGCGAGCCTACCCTGTTGAACGAGTTGTTGAGCAACCTGGTGGACAACGCCCTGGCCCACACGCCACCGGGCGGCAATGTGATCCTGCGGGTGACGGCGCCGGCGGTGCTGGAAGTGGAAGATGACGGGCCGGGCATCCCGCTGGATGAACGGGACCGGGTGTTCGAGCGTTTCTACCGGCGCAGCCAGCAGGGCATGGGCTCAGGCCTGGGGCTGGCGATCGTCGGCGAAATCTGCCGGGCGCACCTGGCCCAGATCAGCCTGCACGATGGCGAGCACGCCGGCTTGAAGGTGCGCGTGAGTTTTATCGCGGGTTGATCAATAGAACATCGAGCGCGCTTCATCCAGCTCGGCGCGCAAGGCGTCGCTGTAAGGGTCGACCCGTAGTTTCTTGATCGCCGGCAAGGTGGAGACCGCAACGTTTGCCAATGGATGATCGGTGCCGCGATGGCAATACAGCACGGCGACCTGTACCAGGTCGATGTAGTCGAGGCGGGCTGAATCGCGCTCCAGGTCCAGGTATTGGCCCGGCAGTTTCGCCAGCATTTCCGGAAAGTCCCAGCCGCCCAGCAGTTTGTCGCCCAGCAGCGGGTGGATGCTCTCGATGACGTGGTTGAGGCTGACCGGGTCGGCGAGCAGCTCATAGTGGTCTTCGGCGTACGTCAGGATCGGCAGCACACCGATCTGGTGCACCAGGCCGCCAAGGGCCGCCTGGTCCGGCTTGAGTTGGGAATGGCTGCGACACAGGGCATAACTCACACCCGCGACCTCCAGGCTGCGGCGCCACACATCACGCATCTTTTGTTCGACCACGTCGGAGCGCGCGTGGAAGATCTGCTCCATGACCAGGCCGATCGCCAGGTTGCTGCTGTAGTTGGTACCCAGCCGGGTGATGGCGGTGTGCAGGTCGGTGACTTCCTGGGTCGCGCGCAGCAACGGGCTGTTGACCACTTTGATCAGGCGTGCCGACAGTGCGGTGTCGCGACCGATTACTTTGCTCAAGTGGCTGATGCTGATCTCCGGGTCTTCGGCGGCCTGACGAATATTCAGGGCCACTTCCGGCAATGTCGGCAGAACCAGGTCATCGTTATCGATGGCCCTCACCAAAGCCTGTTGGACTTTTTCCGCCAGCTTGTTCATTCATGCTCTCTAGGGTGTTGCAACAAAGGTACGGCGATCAGCGCTGGATCTCTCGATCGCGGTCGAGCGTGTAAGGCAGGTCGAGCAGTTGCAAGCGGGGACCCTCCAGCGCGCCCAGGTGCACATCTTCACTATCGGCAGCTTCGGCTTGCAATACGGCCAGAAGTTCAACGGTCTGGTCAGCTTTTGCGGCGATTACCACTTCGCCGATCGAGCTGTTATGGCTGGGAGAAAACAACGGAGTGCCTGGCGCGGGCATTTCAGACGTATCGAGACTCAGGCGGTACAGGCGACGTTTGAGTTTGCCCAGGTACTGCATGCGCGCGACGATTTCCTGGCCGGTGTAGCAGCCTTTCTTGAAGCTGACGCCGCCCACGGCCTGCAGGTTGAGCATCTGTGGAATGAACAGTTCGCGGGTCTGGGGCATGACCTGGCCGATGCCGGCGCGGATCTGTCCCAGCAGCCATTCATTCAGATCGGTTTGTTCAAGGGTTGCAGCCAATTGACTGCGTACGGCGTCGCCTTGCTCGGCAGGTACCCAAAGTTCAGCGCGGCCAGGGGAGACGCGGATGGCGATCAACGTATCGTTGCGCACGACGCTGTCGGTCTCGGCAGGCAGCTCAAGGCCAAGACCCGTCAGGGCCGGGTCGGCATTCATCAGGCCGAAGCGCACCCAGGCGGCGCTTTCATCGGTGAGTTTGGACTTGGAAAACACGGCGTATTTTTTCAGGTCCGCCAGTTGCGGCTCCAGCAGCTCGCTGGCCATGGCCAGCAACACGCCGTCACCTTGCAGCAGGATGCGGAAGCTCGACTGCATGCGCCCTTTTTGCGTGCAGCGCGCGCCGAGGCTGGCCTGGGTGTCGCTCAGGTAATTGAGGTTGCAGGTCAGTTGGCCCTGAAGGAATTTGGCAGCGTCGGAACCGCGGACGGCGAGAACGCCTTCGTGGGACAGGGGGCAGAAGAAAGCAGAGTCGGCCATGGGTCATCGCAGGTCAAAAAAAGTCATGGGTGCATCATAGAGGGGCGCCCGGCAAATGGATAGTTTCCGTATGGGGCGACCAAAGCCGACTGTTCCGGTGCCGTCGGGTCTGTATACTTGCCGCCTATTTGAGGAGCGCTCCATGGTCGAAGATGTAGAAATCAATCGCCTCTACTGGCACAGCCGTCGCGGCATGCTGGAGTTGGATGTGTTGCTGGTACCTTTCACCAAAGAGGTCTACGCGACGCTCAATCAAGTGGATCGCGACCTCTATGTGCGGCTGCTGACGTGCGAAGACCAGGACATGTTCGGCTGGTTCATGGAGCGCGCCGAGTCGCAAGACCCGGAGCTGCAGCGCATGGTCCGCATGATCCTGGATCGTGTCCAGCCCAAGTAATAGCTTTGAATGCCGCTGGCAGGCCTCGCGGCTGTTGCTGGCGGCGTACCTGCTTGCCCAGCTGTTTGCGCTGGGCGCCTTGATGTTTATGCAACTTCCTTTTTCGAGCCTGGGCATGCTGGTGTGCCTGGCGCACGCCGCCTGGGTTTTGCCGCGTTCTATCTTGCTGACTCACCGTTCGTCGATTCGTGGCCTGCGACGCGATGAAGATGGTTGGCAGCTATGGAGCGCCGCACGGGGCTGGCACGCCGTGCAATTGCGTCCCGACAGCCTGGCGTTGCCGTTGATCGTGGTGCTGCGTTATCGGGTGCAGGGCGAATGGCGGGTACGTTCAGCCTGTGTGCCCAGGGACGCGCAGGCCGCCGATGTGCATCGGCGCCTGCGTGTGCGCCTGAAGTTCAGCCGCCGTAGGTGGTTGGCACCAGGATAGTGTCGCGGGCCTCGGGCAGCATCTGCGGGTAGTCGAGGGTGTAATGCAGGCCCCGGCTCTCCTTGCGTTCCATGGCCGAGCGGATCATCAGTTCGGCGACCTGGGCCAGGTTGCGCAGCTCGATCAGGTCGCGGCTGACTTTGTAGTTGCTGTAGAACTCATCGATCTCGTCCAGCAGCAGCCGCACCCGGTGCTGCGCCCGTTGCAGGCGCTTGTTGGTGCGCACGATCCCCACGTAGTCCCACATGAAACGGCGCAGCTCGTCCCAGTTGTGCGCGATGATCACATCTTCGTCCGAGTCGGTCACCTGGCTGGCGTCCCAGCGGGGCAGGGCGGCGGGCACCGGAATGCGCGGCAGTTGTTCAAGGATGTCCGCCGCTGCAGAGCGCGCATAGACGAAGCATTCGAGCAGCGAGTTGCTGGCCATGCGGTTGGCACCGTGCAGGCCGGTGAAGCTGGTTTCGCCAATCGCATAAAGGCCGGGTACGTCGGTACGTCCGTGCTGGTCGACCATCACGCCGCCGCAAGTGTAGTGCGCGGCCGGTACTACGGGGATTGGGCCTTTGGTGATGTCGATATTGAAGGCCAGGCAGCGCTCGTAGACGGTGGGGAAGTGGATCTTGATGAAGGCTTCGGGCTTGTGGCTGATGTCGAGATACACGCAGTCGATGCCCAGGCGCTTCATTTCATGGTCGATCGCGCGGGCGACGATATCGCGCGGGGCCAGCTCGGCACGGGGGTCGAAACGCTGCATGAAACGCTCGCCATTGGGCAGTTTCAGGTGAGCGCCTTCGCCACGCAGCGCTTCGGTGATCAGGAAACTCTTGGCCTGTGGGTGATACAGGCAGGTGGGGTGGAACTGGTTGAATTCCAGGTTGGCCACCCGGCAGCCGGAGCGCCAGGCCATGGCGATGCCATCACCGCAGGCGCCATCGGGGTTGCTGGTATAGAGGTAGACTTTGGCCGCGCCACCGGAGGCGAGGATGGTGAAGCGTGCGCCGTAGGTGTCCACCTCGCCGCTGCCGCGATTGAGCACGTAGGCGCCGAGGCAGCGCTCGCCGTCCAGGCCCAGGCGTTTTTCGGTGATCAGGTCGACGGCGACGCGTTGCTCCAGCAATTCGATGTTGGGGCGTTGGCGGGCCTGGTCGAGGAGTGTCCTGAAAATAGCCGCGCCGGTGGCATCGGCGGCATGGATGATGCGGCGGTGACTGTGGCCGCCCTCGCGGGTCAGGTGGAACTCGAAACCACCGTCGTCGCTGCCTGCGTGTTCATCGCGGGTAAAGGGGACGCCCTGGTCTATCAGCCATTGGATGGCCTCGCGGCTGTGCTCGACGGTGAAACGCACCGCTTCTTCATTGCACAGGCCGCCGCCAGCGTTGAGGGTGTCTTCGACGTGGGATTGCACGGTGTCGGTGTCGTCCAGCACCGCGGCGACACCGCCCTGGGCCCAGAACGTAGAGCCGTTGGCCAGGTCGCCTTTGCTCAGAACCGCAATGCGCAGGTGGCTGGGAAGGGTCAGCGCAAGGCTCAAGCCGGCCGCGCCGCTGCCGATCACCAGGACATCGTGTTGAAACTGTTGGCTCATTTGAAGGATTCCGCAAAAAGCGATCCGAAGAGGTGGCGCAAACAGGACGCCTGGATCGGCGAATCAAAGGGTCACACGGGCTACTAGTATATAGAGGGGTGGAGCGGCACAATAGCCGGGCATTCGTGGCAATGTGAGATTACGGTGCACGGCTCGGGTAAAATCAGCTGGTTATTGAGGCGGGAACTTTTTGCATGGCCCCCGACTCAATAGCAGGTTGCCCGAAAGCTGGGAAAACGTTGAGTTTATTGGCCCGTCGGGAGCATTGGACGCGTCAGAAAACCGACGACAAGATTATTCGCGCAGTCGGCGTTGCCCGTGCTGCGTTTTTCGTGTGTGCCAAATCAGTGCGTGCCGGAAACTTGCTTGAAGGGGGAGAACTTTTGCGAAAAGACCGAGTCTATGTTTGCAAGCCTGATCGTTTAGTTATGCAAGCCTCCTTCAAGTACTACGAGGAGTGTTCATGCTAACCCAGGAAGAGGATCAGCAGCTGGTCGAGCGCGTTCAACGCGGCGACAAGCGAGCTTTTGATCTGCTAGTGCTGAAATACCAGCACAAAATTCTCGGGTTGATCGTGCGGTTTGTGCACGACACCCATGAAGCGCAGGACGTTGCACAGGAAGCCTTTATCAAGGCGTACCGTGCACTTGGTAACTTTCGCGGTGATAGTGCGTTTTACACGTGGCTATACCGAATCGCCATCAACACGGCGAAGAACTATCTGGTGTCTCGCGGACGCCGCCCACCGGATAGCGATGTAAGTTCAGAAGATGCGGAATTTTACGATGGTGATCACGGCCTCAAGGATCTCGAGTCGCCGGAGCGTGCATTGCTGCGCGACGAGATCGAAGGCACCGTTCATCGCACAATTCAGCAACTGCCAGAAGATTTGCGTACGGCGTTAACTTTACGTGAATTCGATGGTCTGAGTTACGAAGACATTGCGAGCGTCATGCAGTGTCCGGTGGGGACTGTAAGGTCGCGGATTTTCCGGGCCCGGGAAGCCATCGATAAAGCCTTGCAACCGTTGTTGCAAGAGAACTAAAGACAGCGGCGACAGCCAAGAGAGGAACCGCCATGAGTCGTGATGCCCTGCAGGAATCGCTGTCCGCAGTGATGGATAACGAAGCGGATGAACTGGAACTTCGTCGAGTGCTCAACGCATTTGATGACGCCGAAACCCGTGATACCTGGTCTCGTTACCAAGTCGCTCGGGCGGTGATGCACAAGGATCTTCTAATCCCTCGTCTGGATATTGCTGCGGCCGTTTCTGCTGCACTGGCTGATGAAGCCGTTCCGGCAAAGGCTGCTCGTGGTCCATGGCGTAGCCTGGGTCGCCTGGCGGTTGCTGCCTCGGTGACTGTCGCCGTGCTGGCGGGTGTTCGCCTGTACAACCAGGACGAGATCGCCGGTGCCGAACTGGCTCAGCAGACCCAGCAGCCGGTAATGGCGGGTCCGCAGGTCAAAGGCCCAGCGGTGTTGGCCGGCTACAAGGAAAGCGCTGACACCACCGGCCCGATGGCCAACGGTGTACTGCAAGGGCAATCCGGTTGGCAAGACCAGCGTCTTCCAGGCTACCTGCGCCAACACGCACAGGAATCGGCTCTGAAGGGCACTGAAAGCGCTCTGCCTTATGCTCGTGCAGCAAGCCTGGAAAACCGCTAATCCGTAAGGAGCTCTATGCGAGCCATACCGCTCCTTACGCTTTTGCTCAGTGGTTGGTTTGCACTCCCCGCCCACGCCGATGAAGCCCAAGACTGGCTGACTCGACTTGGGCGTGCAGAGCAACAGCAAAGCTTTCAAGGTACGTTCGTCTACGAACGCAACGGCAGTTTTTCTACCCATGACATCTGGCATCGTGTCCAGGACGGTCAGGTCCGTGAGCGGCTCTTGCAGCTCGATGGTTCTGCCCAGGAAGTCGTGCGGTTGAATGGCCGGACGCAATGCGTCAGCGGCACTCTTGTCGCAGGCCTTGGCAATTCGCGTGATGCACCATCACGTGCGCTTGATCCGCAAAAACTCAATCAATTCTACGAACTGGCCGTCATTGGCAAGTCCCGCGTGGCCGGTCGAAATGCGGTCATCGTATCGATCACGCCGCGTGACCAGTACCGTTATGGCTTTGAACTGCACCTGGATCGGGAAACCGCGCTGCCGCTCAAGTCCCTGTTGCTCAATGATCAAGGGCAATTGCTGGAGCGCTTCCAGTTCACGCGGTTGAATACTTCCGTCGTGCCTGATGACCGGGAACTGCAACCCAGCAACGACTGCACACCTATCGCCGTCGTTAATAGCAAAGCGCCCGAGGTGCAATCCACCGAGACTTGGCATATGGAATGGTTGCCACCGGGTTTTCAATTGACCAACACCAGTGCCCGCAAAGATACCCAAACCAAGGCGACCGTCGACAGCCTGATGTATGAAGACGGGCTGGCGCGGTTCTCGGTATTCCTGGAGCCGATCAGCGATGCAAGCATGACGGAGACCCGCACTCAGTTGGGCCCTACAGTCGCGGTATCGCGTCGGCTGAATACGGTAGACGGTGAGATGATGGTAACGGTGGTGGGTGAAATACCCATCGGCACCGCAGAGCGTATCGCCCTGTCGGTGCGCGGTGAAAAAAAGCCAGCTGCCCAACCGTGAGTCGTTAATCCTATGTTCATCCTGACGTTTCACTGTATTCCCATGCCAGGTTGGCTGCCGAGAGCATGAAATGTCTGGATCAGCATTTTCACTTGCAAAAATCCCCCATGTTTTTTATAGGTCAGGGCTTGTCGGCTCTGGCCTTGTTTTATTCGCGGAACAAAGATGTCGGTCGCGGTTTCCGGCGTTTCTTGAACCCTGTCGCTCAACCCTGCTCGTCGTAACGGGAGCTGTATGTCGATACCACGTTTGAAGTCTTACCTATCCATAGTCGCCACGGTGTTGGTGCTGGGTCAGGCCCTGCCTGCGCAAGCAGTCGAGCTGCCTGACTTCACCCAATTGGTCGAGCAAGCCTCACCTGCCGTGGTGAACATCAGTACCACGCAGAAACTGCCGGATCGCAAAGTCTCCAACCAGCAGATGCCGGACCTGGAAGGCCTGCCGCCGATGCTGCGCGAGTTCTTCGAGCGCGGCATGCCGCAACAGCGCGCACCCCGTGGTGGCGGTGGTCAGCGCGAGGCCCAGTCCCTGGGCTCGGGTTTCATCATTTCGTCGGACGGCTACATCCTTACCAACAACCACGTGATTGCCGACGCTGACGAGATTCTCGTGCGCCTGGCCGATCGCAGTGAGCTGAAAGCCAAGCTCGTCGGTACCGACCCACGTTCCGACGTGGCCTTGCTGAAGATCGACGGCAAGGACCTGCCTGTGCTCAAGCTGGGCAAATCCCAGGACCTGAAAGCCGGCCAGTGGGTGGTCGCCATCGGCTCGCCGTTTGGTTTTGACCATACCGTGACCCAAGGCATCGTCAGCGCCATCGGCCGCAGCCTGCCGAACGAAAACTACGTACCGTTCATCCAGACCGACGTGCCGATCAACCCGGGTAACTCCGGTGGTCCGCTGTTCAACCTGGCGGGCGAAGTGGTCGGCATCAACTCGCAGATCTACACCCGTTCCGGTGGCTTCATGGGGGTGTCGTTCGCGATTCCGATCGACGTGGCCATGGACGTTTCCAACCAACTGAAAAGCGGTGGCAAGGTCAGCCGCGGCTGGTTGGGCGTAGTGATCCAGGAAGTGAATAAAGACCTGGCTGAGTCCTTCGGCCTCGACAAGCCGGCCGGCGCACTGGTTGCACAGATCCAGGACGACGGCCCGGCTGCCAAAGGCGGCCTGCAAGTTGGCGATGTGATCCTGAGCATGAACGGCCAGCCAATCGTCATGTCGGCCGACCTGCCGCATCTCGTAGGTGCGCTCAAGGCGGGTAGCAAAGCCAAGCTGGAAGTGATCCGCGAAGGCAAGCGCCAGACTGTTGAGCTGACCGTGGGCGCAATCCCTGAAGAAGGCGCCACCCTGGATGCCCTGGGCAATACCAAGCCGGGCGCCGAGCGCAGCAGCAACCGCCTGGGCATCGCCGTGGCCGAGCTGACCGCTGAGCAGAAAAAGAGCTTTGACCTCAAGAGCGGCGTCGTGATCAAGGAAGTGCAGGATGGCCCGGCGTCTCTGATCGGCCTACAGCCGGGTGACGTCATCACCCACCTGAACAACCAGGCGATCGAGACCACCAAGCAGTTCACCGACATCGCCAAGGCGTTGCCAAAGAACCGCTCGGTGTCGATGCGTGTGTTGCGTCAGGGCCGCGCCAGCTTCATTACCTTCAAACTGGCTGAGTAAGTCGGTAATAACAAAAAGCCCCGCCTTCGTTTAACGAGGGCGGGGCTTTTTTGTGCCTGATCGGTTTAGCTCATCATCCCTTTGACCAGGCGTTCCTGTTCGATCAACTCACGCTGGCGTGCATCGATGCGCGACGACAGCGGGAAGTTGCTGCCGGCGCGACGCTTGGCAAAATCCAATTGCTGGATGGCCTGCTGGAAATCACCGACCAGCGCAAAGTACTCGGCGCGGGCCTGATGCAAACCGATGATGTTGCCCGACAAACCGCGTGTCTCAGCGACCTGGTACCACACGTCCGGGTCATCCGGGCGAGACTTGAGCAAACCGTCCAGTGCCTTTTCTGCATCCGCCGTGCGGTTCTGCTTGAGCAGCAGGTCCACGCGCACCTGATTCAACGGATAGTTGCCTGGGTACTGGGTGAGCATCCGATCCGTGCGTTGCTGGGCATCCGGCAGGCGGCTGTTGTCGATGTCCAGCTGGATCTGCGCCAGGTTGTAGGTGATGTCGTTGGGCGCCTTGGCCAGTAGCGGCGAGAGGTTTTCCCGAGCCTGCTTGAATTGAGAGCCTTTGATCTGGGCGATAGCCAAGCCGTAGCGCGCCACATCGTTCTTCGGGTTTTCGTCCAGCTGCGCCTGGAAGCGCTTGGCGGCGAGGCCAGGGGTGTCTTCGTATTGCAATTGCACCCGCGCGCGGATGAGCTGATAACGCAGGCTGTCTTCCTTGCCGCCAGGCTTGGATTGCTCGGCGCGGTTGCGGGTGTCGGCGATCCGCGATTCGGTGACCGGGTGCGTCAACAGGAACTCCGGCGGTTTGGCGTCGAAGCGGTATTGGCGCATCAGGCGTTCGAACATGGTCGGCATGGAGCGCGGGTCATATCCGGCTTTTTCCAGGTTGAGGATGCCGATACGGTCTGCCTCTTGTTCGTTCTGGCGAGAGAACCGACGTTGTTCCTGGATCGCCGCGGCCTGGGTGCCGGCAATCGCGGCAATGCCTGCATCGCCTGCACCCGCCGCAGCAGCAATGATGCCGCCGAGCAGGGCGGCCATCATCGGAATCTGCATGCGCTGTTGCGCTTCAACGCCACGGGCGAAGTGGCGTTGGGACAAATGCGCCAGTTCGTGAGCCAGTACCGAGGCATATTCCCCTTCGGTCTGGGCGTTGAGGAACAGGCCGCCGTTGACCCCGACGATGCCACCCGGTGCGGCAAAAGCGTTCAGTTGCGGGCTGTTGATCAGGATGAATTCCAGCCGCCGGTCATTGACCTGGCTGGTCTCCACCAGCTTGTACACGCTGGTTTCGACGTAGTCCTTGAGCTGCGGGTCGTTGAGTTGCGAGACCTGGCCCCGCAGGTAGGCCAGCCACGCGCGGCCCAGTTGGTATTCCTGTTGCGGCGAGACAATGGCAGAACTGGCGTCGCCAAGTGACGGCAGGTCGTCGGCGAAGCCTGGGGAGGCCAGCAGGCAAGCCAGCGTCAGCAGGGTGGGGCGCAAAAAAGTCATGCACAGAGCCTTTCGACAAAGAGCTTACTGTAGCCGGACACTGAGCTTCGGACCAGATATTCTAAGCACTCTCAACGCTTGCCCGGAGTAAACCATGACCAACGCTGTAGCCTTTGATGCCGAACTCGATGCCAGCGGCCTCAATTGCCCGCTGCCTTTGCTCAAGGCCAAGCTGGAACTCAACCGTCTGAGCAGTGGCGCAGTGCTCAAGGTGATCGCTACGGACGCCGGCTCCCAGCGTGATTTCCGTACGTTTGCCAAGCTGGCCGGCCACACGCTGCTGCATGAAGAAGACGCCGCCGGTGTGTACCGTTACTGGTTGCGCAAGGCCTGAATCGTTTGCCCTATCACCCGAGGTTGATTGATGTTCAAAGTGTTACGAGACTGGATCCAGCGCTACTTCTCCGATGAGGAGGCGGTGGTGCTGGCAGTCCTGCTGTTTCTGGCCTTTACGGCCGTACTCACCTTGGGCGGCATGCTGGCGCCGGTATTGGCGGGGATGGTGCTGGCTTACCTGATGCAGGGCCTGGTCACTACGCTAGAGCGCCTGCACCTGCCGGGTGGGGCGGCGGTAGGGCTGGTGTTCGCCTTGTTCATGAGCTTGTTGGTGCTGTTTATCGTGGTGGTATTGCCGTTGCTATGGCATCAGTTGATCACCCTGTTCAATGAACTGCCCGGCATGCTCGCCAAGTGGCAGTCGCTGTTGCTGTTGTTGCCGGAGCGCTACCCGCATTTGGTGTCGGACGAACAGGTGCTGCAAGCCATCGAAGTGGCGCGCGGCGAGATCGGAAAGTTCGGGCAATGGGCGCTGACCTTTTCTCTGTCCAGCCTGCCGCTGCTGGTCAACATCATGATCTACCTGGTGCTGGTGCCGATCCTGGTGTTCTTCTTCCTCAAGGACCGCGCCATGATCGGTCGCTGGGTGCGAGGCTACCTGCCGCGCGAGCGCGCGCTGATCACCCGGGTGGCGGAGGAAATGAACCGGCAGATCGCCAACTACATTCGCGGCAAGGTCATCGAGATCATTATCTGCGGGGGCGTGACCTACATCGCCTTCATCGCCCTGGACCTGAACTACGCAGCCTTGTTGGCCTTGCTGGTGGGGATTTCGGTGGTGGTGCCCTACGTCGGCGCCGTGGTGGTGACGGTGCCCGTGACCTTGATCGCCTTGTTCCAGTGGGGCTGGAGCGACCAGTTCATCTACCTGATGGCGGTTTACGGGATTATCCAGACCCTGGATGGCAATGTGCTGGTGCCGCTGTTGTTCTCAGAGGCAGTCAACCTGCACCCGGTGGCGATCATCTGCGCGGTGCTGTTGTTCGGTGGGTTATGGGGATTCTGGGGCGTGTTTTTTGCGATCCCGCTGGCAACGCTGTTCAAGGCGGTGCTGGACGCGTGGCCGCGGCAGGAGCCTGTCGTGGCGCCGCTTCTGTAGTGAGCGGGACAAGCCCGCTCATACAAAAGTCTGCTGCGTCTCAGGCTTTGTTCAAGGCCTGCGCCGCCGCCAGCACGGCATCCACATGGCCCGGCACCTTCACACCACGCCATTCCTGGCGCAGCACGCCATCCTTGTCGATCAGGAAGGTGCTGCGATCCACGCCGAGGTATTCCTTGCCGTACAGCTTCTTCAACTTGATCACATCAAACAGCTGGCAAACCGCTTCATCCTTGTCACTGATCAGCTCGAAGGGAAACTCCTGTTTGCCCTTGAAGTTCTCGTGGGACTTCACGCTGTCACGCGACACGCCAAACACCTCGGTATTGGCCGCCTTGAACGCTGCGTACTGATCACGAAAGCCCTGGCCTTCGGTGGTGCAGCCCGGCGTGCTGTCCTTCGGGTAGAAGTAGATCACCACTTGCCTGCCCTTGAGGGCGGCGAGGCTGAAGGTCTGGCCGCTGGTGGCCTGGGCTTCGAAATCGGCTACGGGTTTGTCGATGACTACCGCCATGAAAACTTCCTTACATTGGGTTCTGTGGGCGCCATGGCTCGATCAAGGCGTCGAGGTTCAAGGCATCGGCGAAATCCAGGAACTGGTCGCGCAACCAGCTGATCTGCACGCCGGCCGGCAGGGTCACGGTAAACGTGGCGTTCAGCATGGTGCCGCCGGTTTGCGGGGCCTGGTAGGTGTCGCAGGTCAGGTTCTCCAGCTCGACGTTGTGGTCGATGAAGAACTGGCACAGCTCATTGACGATGTCCGAGCGGTAGGCGGAGCTGACGTAAGCCACATACGGCAGGGCCTGGGGACGATTCTCCAGGGCTGCGCTGCGCACCACGTTGACGGTGAAGTCATGCTTCTTGGCCAGGCCTGGCAGGCCGGTCTCCAGGCGCGCCAGGGCATCCCAGGTGCCGGAGATCTGCAGGACCAGCGCGCTGCACTCGCCGTGGCGGGTCAGGCGGGAGGTCACGACGGCGCAGCGGTTTTCATGGCTGGCGCGGCACAGGACGTTGGTCAGCTCCATGGGGTTGGCGCCGAGGGCACTGATAACAAGGAATTGTTCGCGAACTGTGGGGGTGGACATGCAGCCTTCCTAAAACGATGAGCGGTCGATACCGTGTGGGCTGTATCGATCAAAGGATGAAGGGTAGCGAAAACCGTCGCCAAGGGATAGGAGGTGGCGTTTTCATTGCGTGATCAGTCCGATTTCAGCGTGCTTCAGGGCATGCTTTCGTCCAATGATGGCATTGCCCGTCGTTTAGTTGCGGCAGAACGCATCCTCAGGCGGTACTTCGCTTGTGCAAGCATCTTGGCGCCAGTACCATTACGGCTCTCTTTTTCCGGCAGGAGCGGTTGCATGATTGCGGGCAGTATGGTGGCACTGGTCACACCCATGGATGCACAAGGTCATCTCGACTGGGACAGCCTGGGCAAACTGGTGGACTTCCACCTGCAAGAAGGCACCAATGCCATCGTGGCGGTCGGCACCACCGGTGAATCGGCTACCCTCGACGTGGAAGAACATATCCAGGTCATCGAATTCGTGGTCAAGCGTGTTGCCGGCCGTATTGCCGTGATCGCCGGTACGGGCGCCAACTCGACGCGTGAAGCCATCGAGCTGACCAAAAACGCCAAGAAGGCCGGCGCCGACGCCTGCCTGCTGGTGACCCCGTACTACAACAAGCCGACCCAGGAAGGCCTGTACCAGCATTTCCGCGCCATTGCCGAAGCGGTCGATATCCCGCAGATCCTCTATAACGTACCGGGTCGCACCGCGTGCGACATGAAGGCCGAGACCGTGATCCGCCTGTCGACCGTGCCGAACATCATCGGTATCAAGGAAGCCACCGGTGACCTGCAGCGCGCCAAGGACATCCTGGCCGGCGTGAGCAGCGATTTCCTGGTGTATTCCGGTGACGACGCCACCGCTGTCGAGCTGATCCTGCTGGGCGGCAAGGGCAACATCTCCGTGACCGCCAACGTGGCCCCCCGCGCCATGAGCGAAATGTGTGCCGCCGCCATCGCAGGCGACGCCGTGACCGCCCGCGCGATCCACGAGAAGCTGATGCCGCTCAACAAGACACTGTTTATCGAATCCAACCCTATTCCCGTGAAATGGGCACTGACTGAAATGGGCATGATGCCGGGCGGTATACGTCTGCCGCTCACCCGTCTCAGCGAAGCCTGTCACGAACCGCTGCGACAGGCCCTGCGCCAGTCCGGCGTCCTGGTTTAATTGAGGAAGCACTACGCATGAAGCGATTGGCCGGACTTTCCGCACTTGCCTTGATTATCTCCAGCACCAGTGGCTGCGGTTGGATCTGGGGCCCGGAAGGCTACTTCCGTGACCGCGGCAGCGATTACCTGGAAGCACAACCCACCAAACCGATGGAATTGCCGCCGGGCGTCAACGTCGCCAAGCGCCTTGACCCGTTGCTGCCGATCCCGCGCAACGTCGCCGACGACACCACCAAGGGTGAATACGTGGTGCCGCGTCCACAGCCGATCTCGGCGGTGGCGGATGCCAGCGACTACAGCCTGCAGAAGAGCGGCGACTCGCGCTGGATCGTGGCACAACGCCCACCTGCCGAAGTCTGGCCGGTGGCCGTGCAGTTCTTCCAGGACAACGGTTTCCGCCTGGACGAGCAGCGCCCGCAGACCGGTGAGTTCACCACCGCATGGCAGCAGGGCAGCGAGCTGTCCGCCACCATGGCCAAGCGCTTGCAGGCCGGTGGCGTAGCCGCCGACAGCGAAGCCCGCGTGCGTGTGCGCATCGAGCCAGGCGTACAGCGCAATACCAGTGAGGTCTACGTGGTCAGCGCCGAGCGCCCGGCCGGCAGCACCGCCAACGTTGACTTCACCAACCGCTCGGTTAACACCGGTGTCGACTCGGCGCTGGTCGACGAGATGCTGGCCAGCATGAGCCGTATCTCCGAGAAGGGTGGTTCGGTTTCCCTGCTCGCCGCCCGTGATTACGACACCCCGAGCCGCGTCAGCCTCACCGAAGACGGCAGCGGCAACGTGGTGCTGAACCTGGGTGAAGACCTCGACCGTGCATGGGCCAGTGTTGGCCGCGCGTTGGAGCAGGGCCCTTGGCGCGTTGAAGACATCAACCGCAGCCTGGGCCTGTACTACATCAACGTGGCGGAAAAGGCCGAGCGTAAAGACGACGAGCCTGGTTTCTTCGGCAAACTGTTCGGCAGCAAGCCGACCAAGGAAGAGATCGAGACCCGCGCCGAGCGTTACCAGGTTCGTTTGAGCAAGGTGGGCGACAGCGTGCAGGTCACCGTCGAGAAGAACATCAATACCGTTGCGCCAGCTGAAACAGCGCGCAAAGTGTTGGGCGTGATTCAGGACAACCTGGGCTGATCCGATGCGTTTTGCCGTTCTCGGCAGCGGTAGCCAAGGGAACGGCACGCTGGTCGCACATGACGACACGTATGTGCTGGTGGATTGTGGTTTCTCGTTAAAAGAAACCGAGCGGCGCCTGCTGCGTCTGGGGGTTCACCCCGCGCAGCTGAGCGCGATTCTGGTAACCCACGAACATGCCGACCACGTGCATGGCGTGGGTTTGCTGTCTCGGCGCTACAATCTCCCGGTGTACCTCAGTCGCGGCACCTTGCGCGGGATGCGCAAACCCATTGAACCCGCAGGTTTCCTGGCCGGTGGCGAGCAGTTGCAAATCGGCGCCTTGAGCATCGACGTGATTGCCGTGGCGCATGACGCCCAGGAGCCGACGCAGTATGTCTTCAGTGACGGTGAGCGGCGCTTCGGCGTACTGACCGACCTGGGCTCCTACTGCGCCAAGGTGCTGGACGGCTACCGGAATCTCGATGCCTTGATGATCGAGTCCAACCATTGCCGAGACCTGCTGGCCCGTGGTCATTACCCCTACTTCCTCAAGCAGCGGGTGGGCGGCGAACTGGGACATTTGAACAACCACCAGGCGGCGTACCTGGTGTATGAGTTGGGCTGGCAAGACTTGCAACACCTGGTCCTGGCCCACCTGAGCAGCAAGAACAACCTGCCGCAGCTGGCCCGGCAATGTTTTGTCGACACCCTCGGGTGCGACCCGGACTGGCTGCAACTGGCCGATCAAGATTCAGGGCTCGACTGGCGACACATCGCCTAGCCCACCATTTAGCAAGCGGAGCCCATCATGGAAAAACGTGAAGAACTCTACCGCGGCAAAGCCAAGTCGGTGTACAAGACCGACGACGCCAACCGCCTGATCCTGCTGTTTCGCAACGACACCTCGGCGTTCGACGGCAAACGCATCGAACAACTTGATCGCAAAGGCATGGTGAACAACAAGTTCAACGCCTTCATCATGCAGAAGCTCGAAGCGGCCGGCATCCCGACCCAATTCGACAAACTGCTGGGCGACAACGAGTGCCTGGTCAAGAAGCTCGACATGATCCCGGTTGAATGCGTCGTGCGTAACTACGCCGCCGGCAGCCTGGTCAAGCGCCTGGGCGTGGAAGAGGGCCTCAAGCTCAACCCGTACACCTTCGAACTGTTCCTGAAGGACGACGCCAAGGGCGACCCGTTCATCAACGAATCCCACGTCGTGGCATTCGGCTGGGGTACCGCTGAGCAACTGGCGCGCATGAAGGAGCTGTCCCTCAAGGTCAACGACGTGCTGAGCAAGCTGTTCGACGACGCCGGCCTGCTGCTGGTGGACTTCAAGCTCGAGTTCGGCGTGTTCCACGACGGCTCCATCGTCCTGGGCGACGAATTCAGTCCGGACGGCTGCCGCCTGTGGGACAAGGACACCAAGAAGAAGATGGACAAAGACCGCTTCCGCCAGGGCCTCGGTGACGTGATCGAAGCCTACGAAGAAGTCGCCAATCGTCTCGGCGTACCGCTTTAATCGACGCAAGCATCTGATAGCACGGAAAAAAATCGCTTCGGCGCTTTGCATCCACGAATCATGCTGTTATGATGCGCGCCGTTGGAGAGATGCCAGAGTGGCCGAATGGGACGGATTCGAAATCCGTTGTACCTTCACCGGTACCTAGGGTTCGAATCCCTATCTCTCCGCCATTACATAGAAAAAGCCCCGTAGCCGAATAAGCTACGGGGTTTTTTCGTTTTGGAATGTAATCGTTCCTTCGCTGTAGCCAGCAAGCCTTCAAGCGTGACCCTGCTTCTTGCCCCTGGGCTTTGACGGCGGCTTTTTATCCGTCTCCTTCACCGTCTCCCTAGGCCTCTTCTTTGCCTCAGCCTCTGTCACGTACTCCCCTGTGACCGCATCACGATATCTAGCTGGCATATAACCTCCTTGGCAGTCTGTCGCCACGGCGGCGACTTTTTCAGGCTAGCCCAGGGGCCCGGGGGCACAAGATTCATTGTGCGAATTCTCATTACCAGGCTTTTCCATCGCTGTGACGGTCGTTGCGACATTGAAAATAAAAAAGCCTGCTGGGCTTAAGGCTCAGCAGGCTTTTTGGGTGGGCACTCTTCGCTCAGGCGGGTTGGGCCGCCAGGCTATTGCTTACATTCCGCCCCAGCACCAGCACGGTCATAAAACCGACGCCGACCAAGGCCGTGGCCAGGCTCAACAACACCGAGCTGCCCATCTGGTCGACGATCCGCCCGCCAAAGAACGAACCCAGGGCAATGATCACCTGGAACAAGGCGACGAACAGCGGCATGCCGCGTTCGACATCCTTGGGCGCGACCACGAACATCCAGATACTTGCACAGGCCGGGAAGGCGCCGAAGGCAAAGCCCCACAGGCCGATCAGCATCGCTGCGCCGGTCATGCCGGTGGCGAAGTAAGGGAAAAGGGCGGTGCTGGTGCCGATCATCAGTGCAACCAGCATCAAGGTGTGGCGTACGCTGCGGTTGGCGGCAAAACCGGCAAAAATATTTCCGAATACCCCAGCCACGCCAAAGAGCAGCAACAGTGAACCAATCGTTGGGCCGTCGAAACCGGAGCTGTATTTAAAGAACGGTGCGACATAGGTGTACGCAGCAAAGTGTGCCAACCCGATCAGCAATACCGCGATCAACCCGACCCGAGCCCGTGGGTTGATGAACAAGGCGGGCAGGTCGCGCACGAGAATGGCTTTCTCCGGGTCCAGCCGGGGCAGCAGGAGGACCTGCGCCAACAACACCGGGATACCCACCAGCGCGGTGACCAGGAACGTCATGCGCCAACCCATCAAGCCACTGAGCCAGGTACCGACCGGCACGCCCAGTACGGTGGCCAGGGTCACGCCCATCATGATGATCGAGGTGGCCTTGGCGACGTCCACACCCTTGGGCGCCAGGCGGCCGCTGAGGGCGATGGCCGTCGCCCAGAAGCCGCCGATACTGATGCCCAGCAAGACGCGGCCGAACAGCAGCAGGCTGAAGTCACTGGCGAACGCCACGACCATGTTGGCAATGATCATGATCAGCGTCAGGCCGATCAGCAGGTAGCGGCGGTCCATGGCGCCAATGATCACCGACAGCAATGGGGCGGCGAGGGCCGCCATGATGCCGGGCAGGGTCACCATCAGACCGGCGTGGCCGGCACTGATGCCGAGGTCGGCAGCGACGTCGTTGAGCACGCCCACCGGGAGAAACTCACTGGTGACCAGGGCGAAGGCACCGACGGCGACCGAGAGAATCGCCAGCCACTGCTGTTTGACGCTCTGTTGATTATGTTCGGGGAGGCCGCTGGGGGCTTGGCTGGCACTTGGCATGGTGTTGGGTTCCAGGGTGAATGTCGCCTGAAGCCAGGCGCGGGGGAGGGAAATTGGAGGCGATTATAGGAACCGGTACTGAAAATCGGGCAGGCGCTCGTTTCGATAGTAATCATCAGTGCTATCGATGCGACGCTCTGGCACGCACTGCATTACGAGGCAGCAGTCCGTGCGCAGGTGGGGCGTTGGCCGTACGGGGGAGGAAAGAGTGAAAGGCGTGCCGCGAACGCGGTTCATGGCACGCCGTAGGCTGCACTAATGCGTACTGGGTTCTTCCTCAACGCGAATGTTGAATGCCTCCAGCACACCGTCGCTTCTTCTTCTCAACTCGTAGGTCACGGTTTGCCCTTCGCGTAGCAACTGGCCTCCCCTGGCGAAGGACGGGCTGTGGAAGAAGATATCCTGGTCATCGTAGGTCGCTGTCTCGCTGCTGGTGGTGATTGCAGTCCGCGGAGCTTTACAGGGCATGGCCGTTCTCCTTTTTCAGTGCAACATAGCGACTTCAGTGAGGGCCTCAAACGTTGATCCGAAGGGGATCAGACCTGCACGGCCACTTCATCCGCCTGCATGCCCTTCTGACCTTGCACGGCTACGAAAGTGACTTTCTGCCCCTCTTTCAATTCTTTGTATCCATCCCCCTGAATCGCTCTGAAATGAACGAAAAGGTCAGGCCCGCTCTCCGGAGTAATGAACCCATACCCTTTTTCGCTGTTGAACCACTTCACCGTACCGTTTTGTCTTCCGCTCATTCTTCGTATCCTCGCAAACCCATGTCTCCCGCTGTACGCCGACACATTGCCGGTAGCGGTATGCCTAAGCAAAGTCCCGAAGCGGCCACCCGTCAACGCGTCGCAAGACCAGCGGTACTGTCATTCCTGACAGGTTCGCGGCTCGATCAATTGAGTGATACTGCGCAGTTTTACGGTGAAAATTTCTGAGGCCCGGGCACGCGTGCGTTCCAGCACCGGATCGCTGCCGCCTTCCGCCAGCAGATAGGCTTCCTGCCCTGTTAGGTGTCCCGGTCTATCGGCGCCTAGCCCTGCTCCCCTACGCCCTGTCTGATCTTTTCCAGCAGCTCATCGATATGAAAAGGCTTGGTGATCAGGTCCATGCGTTCGCCCAGGAAGTTCTGGCGGTTGGCCGCATTCTCGGCGTAGCCGGTCATGAACAGGATCGGCAGGTTGGGGTTCAGGGCTCGCGCGTGGTCGGCCAGCTCCCGGCCAGTCATGTACGGCAAGCCGACATCCGTCAGCAGCAGGTCGATGCCCGCATTGGCTTTCAGGATGACGATGGCTTCGTCACCATCGGCCGCCAGGCTGCAGCGGTAGCCGGCATCCGCCAGTACCTCGGCGACAAAACTGCGGACCGAGGGCATGTCTTCCACGATCAGTATGTGTTCGCCCTTGCTGTTGCCCGGCACCGCCACGGTCTTGGTGGCAAAGGTGGCGGGGCCGTCGGCGGCGGGGAGCATGAGGGTCACCTCGGTGCCCTGGCGGGTCACGCTGCGAATCTGTGCATCACCGCCGGACTGGCGGGCAAAGCCATAGATGGTCGACAGACCCAGGCCGGTGCCCTGGCCGACGGGTTTGGTGGTGAAGAAGGGGTCGAACACCTTATCGATCACGCTGTGCTCGATGCCCACACCGTTGTCCCGTACCGACAGTGCAACGTACGGGCCATCTTGCAGCTTGAGGTTGCCGTTGGAATACGACGGGTAAGTCGTCACCCAGATAATCCCGCCCTGGGGCAGTGCATCCCGCGCGTTGATCACCAGGTTCAGTACCGCACTTTCCAGTTGGATCGGGTCCACCATCGCCACGGCGGGGTTGGTGGTCAGCTCCAGTTTCAGGGCAATGTGTTCGCCGATGGTGCGCACCAGCAACTCTTCCAGCGAGCGGATATGTGCGTTGATATCGGTCGGCCGGGTGTCCAGCGGCTGCTGGCGGGCGAAGGCGAGCAGACGGTTGGTCAGGCCGGCGGCGCTCAGGGCTGAACTGAGCGCCGCGTCGGCATAACCCAGGACCTTGTCGGTGCGCTGGCTTTCGATGCGCTTCTTGATCAGTTCCAGGCTGGTGATGATGCCCGTCAGCAGGTTGTTGAAGTCGTGGGCGATACCGCCGGTGAGCTTGCCCAGGGCATCCATTTTTTGGGCCTGGAGCAGTTGCGCTTCCGTACGTGCCAACTGGGTGGCGGCGTTGGCCAGCTCGGCCTGTTGGTGGCGTTCACGATGGCGGTGTTCGGTCACGTCCTCGACAAACACCAGGCTCAATTCGGCGCGGTCATAGGGCGAAATCTGCCATTCGGTTTCGCGCAGTTGCCCATCGACTTTCATCTGCAGCGTGCCCTTCCAGCGTTCACCCGCCGCGAGGCGCAGGCACAGCTCCTGGATGACGCTGTATTGATCGCTGGCGAAGCATTCGAGCAGGGCGTCCGGGTTGAGGTTGTCGTGGATCAGTTGGGCGAAGGCGTGGTTGCACTCGTGAACCTTCAACTGCGCGTCCATCACCGCAATCGGTGCGCTGATATTGAAGAAGATTTCCCGGAAGCGCGCCTCGCTTTCGCGCAGTGCGTATTCGGTGTCGCGTACCCGCAGCAAGGTGCGCAGGGTCGCCAGGAGCACCTCGGGGTCTACCGGGTGGATCAGGTAGGCATCGGCGCCTGCGTCCAGGCCGGTGATGATGTCGCCGGTCTCGATGGACGCCGCCGAAACGTGCACCACCGGCAGCAAGGCCGTGGCCGGGTTGGCACGCAAACCACGCACGATGTCGAAGCCGCTCATGTCCGGCAGGTTGACGTCCAGGATCAGTGCGTCGATCTTGCCCCTCGCGATCAGGTCGAGCCCTTCCTGGCCCGTGCCGGCTTCCAGTACCAGGTAATGATGGCGCTCCAGGCGTCGGCGCAGGGCATAGCGCGTGGCAGCGTTGTCGTCGACGATCAGCAGTTGTATGTCACGTTTCATCGACGGTCTCGCTGGCGATGGAAAAGGGAATGACCACAAAAAACAGCGAGCCCACACCGGGTGTGCTTTCCACGCCCACCCGGCCACCGAGCAGTTCGGCGAAACGCTTGCACAAGGACAGGCCCAGGCCGGTGCCGCGCAGGCGCTTTTGCAACGGCGAATCGATCTGGGAAAAGTCTTCGAACAGATTGCTGTGCAATTCACCCGGTATACCCAGGCCGGTGTCCTGCACCGCAAAGCGTATCTCGTGTTCATTCTCCATGCGCGCCGACACCCGCACTTCGCCCTGCGCGGTGAACTTCAGCGCGTTGGAGATAAAGTTGCGCAGGATCTGCGCCAGTTTCTTGTCATCGGTGTAGAGCTTGGGCAAGCCGGAGGGCTCTTCGAAGATCAGGTCCACCGAGGACGCATCGACAATCGGCCGGAACATGCCGCGCAACGCCGAGAACAGGTCGAACATATCGAACCAGGCCGGGGAAATGCTGATACGTCCGGCCTCGATCTTCGCCAGGTCCAACAGGTCATCGACCATCTCGCGCAGTTCGCGGGCCGAGTTGCGAATGAAGCCGACCTGGGTGTGCTGTTCCTCGCTCAACGGGCCATCCAGCTCATCGGCCAGCAGGCTGGTGATGCTCAGGATCGAGCCCAGCGGCGTGCGGAACTCATGGCTCATGTAGGACAGGAAGCGGCTCTTGAGGTCCGACGCCTGGCGCAGTTGGTCGGCCTGGGTGTCCAGTTCGGCATACAGCGCCAGCACGCCCTGGTTGGTTTCGTCCAGCTCGGCACGCAGGGCGTCCGCCTCCAGGCGAAGGCGTTGTATTTCAGCGGCGAGCGCGGCAGGGGTGTCAGCCATCAATGGCCTCCAGGGCAATCACGAAGACCGTGACGTCATCCCGGCCGCGACAGAAGTCACGGTGCAGGACGGCGGCGATCAGGGCAGGGTGGCGGTGGACGAGCCCGGGGTAGTCCGACAGGTTCCAGCGTGACTGCAGGCCGTCGCTGTAGAGGATCAGCAACTGGCCGCCCACTTGAGCGTAGTCGAAGGCATGTGCCTTGCGAAACTGCACGCCGACGATCCCGGGATGGGAGGCCAGGCCACGGGACTTTTCCGGCCCGATCAGGCTGGCGCCAATATTGCCCACGCCGGTAAACCTCAGGTTATCGGCCTGGGCATCGTATTGGGCCACGGCGAGGGCGCCACCGCGGGTGCCGTTCATGGCAATGTGCAGATCGTTCATCAGCACCGTCGAATCCAGGAAGGCATTCTGGGCAAATACCACCTCACCTGCCCGGGCGGCTTGCTCGGCATATTCGCCATGGCCCAGTCCATCGGCCACCATCACACTGAAACCACCGGGTTCGATTGCCAGGTGCCAGGCATCGCCGCAATGCGGATCATCATGCAGTGAGTGCTGGCTGACCCCGTAGCGAATGTCCTTTGCCACTGAGCCGCGTGGATACAGCCTGGCCAGGATCGCCGTTCCGCGTGGATTGGCGTAGGCATCGAATACCTGGGCCAGGCGCGAAATCGCACCCAGGCCAATCCCTTGGGTGCCCCCGGTAGAGTAACCGTCCACCAGGCAGCTATTCAGGTCGAAGCCTTGGCCACGGTCGATGGCGACCAGTTCGAGGCCGCCATTACCGGTGGTGCGCAGGTGCAGTTGGCCATGTTCGGCATGCTTGAGGACATTGCTGGCCAGTTCGGTGGCCACCAGGGCCACGCGCCCGGCATCGGTGTCGTCGAAGCCCAACTGCTCGGCGAGTTGCTGCGCCGTGCGGCGGGCGTGGCCGACCTGGCTGGTGTCTTCAATCAGCAGCACATGCGTCAAGGCACTGGGAATGTTCAGGCCCATCGGGTGATCGTCACGCGGGTGCCCTGGCCTGGCGCGGTCTCCAGTTCAAATTCATCCACCAGGCGCTTGGCCCCGGTGAGCCCCAGGCCCAGGCCGCTGCCGGAGGTCCAGCCGTCGGTCATTGCCAGTTTCAGGTCGGGAATGCCCGGGCCTTCATCGCGAAAGGTCAGGCGCAGGCCGGGTCGGTGGTCTTTTTCGACCACCGCCCAGTCCATGTAGCCACCCTTGCCATAGACCACTGTGTTGCGCGCCAACTCGCTGACCGCCGTGACCAGCTTGGTCAGGTCGATCAGGCGCATGCCGCAGTCCTGGGCCAGTTTGCGTACGAGTTGTCGAGCCAGCACGACGTCCTGTTCGATCAGCACCGGGTGGGTGCCATTGCTGGCTTGGGTCATGAGTGTTCTACCCGGTCGCGCAGCAGTTTCATGCCGCGCTCGACATTCAACGCCGTCGCCACGCCAGGCAGGGTCATGCCCAGTTCCACCAGCGTAATGGCTACGGCGGGCTGCATGCCGACCAATACCGTCTGGGCATCCATGATGCGCGACAGCCCGGAGATGGTGCCGATCATGCGTCCGATGAACGAGTCGACCATGTCCAGCGCCGAGATATCGATCAGCACACCGCGGGCGGAGGTACGGCTGATGCGCTCGGACAGGTCGTCCTGCAGGGTCAGCGCGAGTTGGTCGTGCATGTCCACCTGGATGGTCACGAGCAGGAACTCGCCCATCTGCAAAATAGGGATGCGTTCCATGCTTAAACGGCCTTGGTGACGGTAACGCCTAAGCGTTTGAGGGAGAGTGCCAGCGCATCGGCCAGGTTGGCCTTGGTGACCACGCCTTGCAGGTCGAGACCCAGGTGCACGATGGTCTGCGCGATTTGCGGGCGTACGCCACTGATGATGCAGTCGGCACCCATCAAGCGGATGGCCGTGACGGTTTTGAGCAGGTGCTGGGCGACCAGGGTGTCGACGGTCGGTACGCCGGTAATGTCGATGATCGCGATTTCCGCGCCGGTGTCGACGATGCGTTGCAGCAGCGATTCCATCACCACCTGGGTGCGTTGCGAATCCAGGGTGCCGATCATCGGCAGGGCCAGGACGCCTTCCCACAACTTCACCACCGGCGTGGACAGCTCCAGCAACTCTTCCTGTTGGCGCTTGATCACCGACTCGCGGGATTTCTGGAAGGTGCGGATGGTGTGCATGCCCAGGGCGTCGAGCAGCTCGGAGACTGTCAGCAGTTGTTCGGCCAATTGTGCCGGTTGGTCGGCATATTCACGCTGCAACAGCGTGAACAGCGGGCCCTTGAGGGCAAAAATGAAGCTGGCGGTCTGCTGCGAGTCCTGGCCGGCGAGGGCGCGGCTGTGGGAGAGCTTTTCCAGGAATAGGCGGGTTTGTGCCCAGTTTTCATGATCGATGTGCTGCGAACCGCCATTTTGCAGGGCTTCAGTCAGCAGAACCAGGAACTCGGCGGTCTGTGTTTGCACGTCGTCAGGCTTGATATTGCGCGTGGCCCCCGAGGCTTCGAGACGGGCTTTCCATTGGTCAAGGAGAGAGCTGTGATTAGCTTGCAGGGCCTGGATTGTGTTCGTTTGCAGAGTTGCCACGGTAACCTCCTTGAATGCCATTGATGCGGTGCGCGCAATCTATACTAAATTGAGCTGTTTGGAATTGTTTCAAGCGGATTCGTTCAGGGGTGCCGTCACTTTAAAAGTGCCCTGGGGGACTATAGTTTGGACCTCCTGTTTGGCCAGTGACGCGGGTCATTTAACGGCCTGCCGGTCACCCACATATGGCGACGCTGCGACTCGCGTACGATAATGCCCGCCACTTCGACCACATTGGCCCTCCCGTGATCATCAACTTCGACCTCAATGACCTCCAGGCCTTCCGCGCCGTGGTAGACAAGGGCAGTTTCCGTGGCGCCGCCGAGGCCATCCGCATCTCGCAACCGGCCCTCAGCCGGCGCATCGAAAAGCTCGAAACCGCCCTTGATGTGAAGCTGTTCGAACGCACTACCCGACGGGTCAGCCTGACCATGGTTGGCCGTACGTTTTTGCCACAAGTCGAACGCATGCTTGACGACCTCGACGTGGCGCTGATGGGCATCAGCAACGTCGCGTCCACGCGCATGGGCAATGTCACTGTCGCCTGCGTGCCGTCCACCGCGTACTACTTCATGCCCCACGTGATCTCCGAATTCCGCAAGCTGTACCCGAAGATCCGCTTGCGGGTGCTGGATACCAGTGCCGGCGAGGTGTGCAGTGCGGTGGAGAGTGGCGAAGCGGATTTCGGCTTGAGTTTCAGCGGCAGCCTGGCCGAGGAAGTGGAATTCGAACTGTTGTTGCAGGAGCGCTACGTGCTGGCCTGTCGCCGCGATCACCCGCTGGCCCAACGCGACAGCGTGAGCTGGGCCGAGGCCTGCGAACATGATTACATCACCCTGGACAAGACCTCTGGCAACCGCCTCCTGCTTGACCAGGCCTTGCGCGGCATACGGGTGAAAAAACCGAGTGTCTGCGAGACGCACCACGTGACTACCATGATCGGCCTGGTGGAGGCGGGATTGGGCGTGGCGATGGTGCCATCGATTGCGATGCCGGCCCTGGAGCACCCGATCCTGGTCGGCGTGCCGCTGGTGGAACCGCAGGTGATGCGCAACGTGGGCTTGATAAAACGCCGCGGGCGGACATTGCCGCCAGCGGCGCTGGAGTTGGAGCGGTTATTGCGGGAGATGCCGTTTCGCTCAGCGTGACACCGAGTCCAGGCCGGTGGATTGCACCACCGGTTGCGCCTGGGGTGAGGCCAGGAATTGCAACAACGCCTTGGCCTGCTCCGGGTGTTGCGCGTTGACCGGAATGCCGGCGGCAAAGCGCGTCACCGATTGCACATCTTCCGGGATCTTGCCGACGAAGGTCACACCTGGCACCGGCAACAATTCCGCCACCTGTTGCAGGCCGACTTCGTAGTCACCCTTGGCCACCTGTTCGGCCACCGGCTGGCGTTCGATCATGGTGCCTTTGGCGGGCATGCCGAGCTTCTTGAACAACTCTTTCTCGACGTATACACCGCTGGCGCTGTCCGAATAGGCGACCGACTTGGCTTTGCTCAGGGTGGCTTTCAATTCGGCATCGGTGCCGATGGCCGGTTTGACGGCGCCGGCTTTTACCACCAGGCCGATGCGCGAGTCTGCCAGTTCCACGCGGGAGGCCGGGTCGACCTTGCCTTGCTTGATCAAGTCATCCAGGGCGTAGCCGACCATGATCACCACGTCAGCGGGTTCGCCTCGGGCCAGGCGGTTGGGAATCGCTTCCGGCGCCTTGCCCATCGACGGGCCGAGGATAGTGTCGAGGGTATCGCCGCTTTGCTTGGCATATTGCGGGCCAAGCAGTTTATAGGCGGCAGTGAAGCCACCCGATGTCATTACCTTCAACTGCTCGGCCTGGGCCGACAATGCCAGTGCGCCCAGGGCCAGGGCCGTCAGGGTCTTGAGCAGAGCCTTCATTGTGCGGCCCCCTGCATCACTTGCCCACGGGCGTTGGCACGACGATACAGCGCGAGGGTCGAGCACAGCGCGCATGCTGCGGCGAACATCATCCAGTAGGCCGGCGAGGCCTTGTCTTCGGTGATGTGGATGAACCAGGTGGAGATCGCCGGGGTGAAACCGCCGAAGATCGCGGTGGCCAGGCTATAGGCCAGGGAGAAGCCCGCCACGCGCACTTCCACCGGCATGATTTCGGTGAGGGCCGGGATCATCGCGCCGTTGTACATGCCATAGAGGAAGGAGAACCACAGCAGGGTTTCCAGCATATGGGCGAAGCTTGGCGCGTTCACCACGTAGGACAGCGCTGGGTAAGCCGTGAGAACGGTCAGTACGGTCATCGCGATCAGCACCGGCTTGCGACCGAAACGATCGCTCAAGGTGCCGCCGATCGGCAGCCAGACAAAGTTCGAAACGGCTACCAGCAAGGTCACCAGCAGCGCATCGGACGTGCTCAATTGCAGCACGGTCTTGCCGAAAGTCGGCGCATACACGGTGATCAGGTAGAACGCGGTAGTGGTCATGGCCACCATCAGCATGCCGCCGATGACCACGGTCCAGTTTTTCACCAGGGTCGCCATCACTTCGCGCATGGTCGGGCGATGCTTGCGGTTGGCGAACTCTTCGGTTTCCTGCAGGTTGCGGCGCAGGATGAAAATGAACGGGATGATCACGCAGCCGAGGGCGAACGGGATGCGCCAGCCCCAATCGGCCACCACGGCCGGCTCCATCCACACGTTCAGGCCATAACCCAGTGCGGCGGCGACCACGATGGAGATCTGCTGGCTGCCGGATTGCCAGCTGGTGTAGAAGCCTTTGCGGCCTGGCGTGGCCATTTCGGACAGGTACACCGACACACCGCCCAGTTCCGCACCGGCCGAGAAGCCTTGCAGTAAACGACCGAGCAGCACCAGCAGCGGTGCCCACAAACCGATGGTGTGATAACCGGGCACCAGCACGATCAGCAGGGTGCCGCTGGCCATGATCGACAAGGTCACGATCAGCCCTTTGCGGCGACCGACGTCATCGATATAGGCACCCAGGATGACCGCGCCCAACGGACGCATCAGAAACCCTGCGCCGAATACGGCGAAGGTCATCATTAATGACGCAAACTCATTAGCGGCGGGGAAGAAGGCGGCAGCGATGTAGGTGGCGTAGAAACCGAACAGAAAAAAGTCGAACTGTTCGAGGAAGTTGCCCGAAGTAACGCGAAATACCGCCCCCACTTTCGAACGGGTAGAGTCGGGCCGGGTAGGGCTAGTCATGGTTTTATGTCTCCAGCGTTCTTTTTGAATGTGCTTGTTTCGCTTAAGACCTGGAATAGTGGCTGACACATTTAGAAATGTTAAGTGACAATTTTGGATAGATTGATGTTCGTTGGCTATCAATCGGTAATGCAGTCGGAAATGCGTTCGCTGTCTATGCTGAAGATGTGACCAATTCTTACGGATGGGAGGTGGCAATGACGGATCAACAGAAACGGCGGGACGAGCCGGAACGTGAGCAGCCCCAGCGGCGGGAGGAAGAAAAACCGCAGACCTGGAAACATCCCGATGATGGCACCGAGCTTTCAGAGCGGGATCAGGAGCGTCCGCTAAAACCCTGATATCAGGTTAAATGCGCTGCAAATGTGGGAGTGGGCAATCCCACTCCCACAGTTGTATGTGCAACTCCCAAAATCAGGAAACTATTTGACATATTTGATTTGTGATCACATATTGAGGCCATAAGAACGACAACACAGGTTTTGCCTCATGACAGATGGTCCGCTCCTCCTGCCCACCCTGCGCCAGGTGTCCCGCGATACCTTGCAAGACCAGGTCTACCGCCAGATCCGCGAAGCGCTGATGAGTGGCCGTTTCCAGCCTGGCCAGAAACTCACCATCCGCGGCCTTGCCGAAGCCCTCGGTTCCAGCCCGATGCCGGTGCGCGAAGCCCTGCAACGCCTCAGCGCCGAAAACGCCTTTGAAGTCACCGAGACCTCTCGTCTGCGCGTGCGCTTGATGACGGTCGAACGCCTGCGTGAAATTCGTGATGCACGGGTCGCCCTCGAAGGGCTGCTGGCGGAAAAAGCCGTGCTGCGCCTGCAGAAGGCCGACCTCGACGAAATCACCGACCTCTGCCAGCAAATGCAGCACGCCGCCGACGAAGTCGACGTGTCGCGCTACCTGTGGACCAACTTTGCGTTTCACCGGCGGATCTACGCCGTGGCCCAGGCCGAGTTGACCATGGCCGCCGTGGAAAACTTCTGGCTGCACATGGGCCCGTGCTTTGCGCTGGTCGCCCCGGATAAAGCTCACCTGCAACGCTCGATGGAGGCGCACACGCGCATCGTCGAAGCCCTGGCGGCCCGCGATGGCGCCGGTGCACGCGCAGCGGTGACCGATGACATCATGCAGGCCGCCGATTCCCTGGCGCGCCTGCTCGTCAAGAACGACCGTTCGCGGCCGTCTGCTTCAGGAGGTAAACGTGCATGAGTGTCTTACAGCGGCTGCAGCCCTATCCTGGGTTACGTGTGTTGATTTCCGGCGGGGCTGCCGGCATTGGTGAAGTGCTGGCGGCGGCGTATCTGGAAGCCGGTGCCCAGGTGCATGTGTGTGACGTCAGCGAGCCGGCCCTGGCCGCGTTTCGCGACAAGTACCCGGGCACCGTCGCCACCCGCGCCGACGTCAGCGATGCCGTGCAGATCGAGGCGGTATTCAAGGTGCAGCGCGAGCACTTCGGCGGTCTCGATGTGCTGGTCAACAACGCCGGGATCGCCGGGCCTACCGGCGGCATCGATGCGATCAGCGACGCCGAGTGGCAGGCCACCATCAACATCAATCTCACCGCGCAATACCGCTTTGCCCACCATGCGGTGCCGATGCTCAAGGCGTCGTCCCACGGCCACCTGCTGCATATCGCCTCGGTGGCGGGGCGCCTGGGCTACGCGTGGCGCACGCCGTACGCGGCGACCAAATGGGCGATTGTCGGCCTGATGAAATCCCTGGCCTCGGAGCTGGGCGAGAGCGATATCCGCGTCAACGCCTTGCTGCCCGGCATTGTCGAAGGCCCACGCATGGACGGCGTGATTCGTGCCCGTGCCGAGCAGGTCGGCGTGCCCGAAGCCGAGATGCGCCAGGAATACCTCAACAAAATTTCCCTCAAACGCATGGTCACCGCCGAAGACGTGGCTGCCATGGCGTTGTTCCTCTGTTCGCCCGCCGCACGCAACGTGACCGGCCAGGCGATCAGCGTCGACGGTAACGTCGAGTACCTGTAAGCCACGCAAGAACACAGCGCGCTGCACCCAGGATTTTTTTCATAAGAATAAAAGTCGGAGAGTCGTCATGCCCAAAAATCGTCCTGTCATCATCACCTGCGCCGTTACCGGTGCGATTCATACGCCGTCGATGTCGCCGCATTTGCCGATCACTGCGCAGGAAATCGCCGATGCCGCCATCGGTGCCGCCGAAGCCGGCGCCGCGATTGTCCACCTGCATGCCCGCGATCCCAACGATGGCCGCCCAAGCCAGGACCCGGCGCTGTTCGCCGAATTCCTGCCGCAGATCAAGGCCGCCAGCGACGTGGTAATCAACATCACCACCGGCGGCGCGCCGACCATGGGCGTGGAAGAACGCCTGCAACCGGTGATGCAGTTCAAGCCGGAACTGGCCTCGCTGAACATGGGCTCGATGAACTTCGGCCTGTATGAAATGCTCAACCGCTTCACCGACTTCAAGCACGACTGGGAGCGGCCGTACCTGGAAGAAAGTGACGACCGGATCTTCCGCAACACCTTCCGTGACATCACCCATATCCTCAATTCCTGTGCCGAGAACCGCACGCGGTTCGAGATCGAGTGCTACGACATCGGCCACCTGTACACCGCCGCGCATTTCCTGGAACGCGGCCTGCTCAAGCCGCCGTTGTTTATCCAGTCAGTGTTCGGCTTGCGTGGTGGCATCGGCGGGCACCCCGAAGACCTGGCGCATATGCGGCGTACTGCCGACCGCCTGTTTGGCGACGACTATGTGTGGTCGATCCTCGGCGCCGGGCGTGGGCAGATTCCGCTGGCGACCATGGGCCTGTCCATGGGCAGCAATGCGCGTGTCGGTCTGGAGGATTCGCTGTGGGACGGCCCGGGCAAATTGGCCGCGTCCAACGCCGACCAGGTGCGACGTATCCGTACGGTGATCGAGGCGCTCGGCCATCGCGTCGCCACGCCGGATGAAGCGCGGGAAATCCTCGGGCTCAAGGGGCGCGATCAGGTCAATTTCTAACCCGACCAACTGCCGCGTCACGGCGCGGCCTGCATCCCGCACAACAACAATAAGGGGATCACACCATGCGTATCGAAGTGCTCGTCGACGTCAAGACCACCCTGGGCGAAGGCCCGGTGTGGGACGTCGAACAACAACGCCTGTATTGGATCGACAGCGCCGACGGCCGCATCCTGCGCTGCACCGACGACGGCCGCGAACTGCGTGCCTGGGAGGTCGGCCAGAAAATCGGCTCCATGGCCCTGCGCCATAACGGTGAGTCGGCGATTGTCGCCCTACAAAACGGCGTACACACCCTCGACCTCAACAGCGGTGAGCTCAACCTGGTCATCGACCCGGAACCGCACCTGCCGGATAACCGCCTCAACGACGGCAAGGTCGACCGCCAGGGCCGCTTCATCTTCGGCTCCATGGACACCTTGGAGGACAACGCCAGCGCCAGGCTTTACCGCCTGGACGCCGACCTGAGTCTGCACACCCTGGACGAAGGCATCATCGTGTCCAACGGCCCGTGCTGGAGCCCGTCCGGTGACACCTTCTATTTCTGCGACACCTGGTCCGGCGAGATCTGGGCCTACGACTATGACCTGGCCACCGGCAATGTGAGCAACCGCCGCACCTTCGCCAGGGTCGACACCTCGGGCGGCGGCGCTGCCGACGGCTGCACGGTGGATGCCGAGGGCTGCCTGTGGCAAGCCTTGGTCTACGCCGGGAAACTGGTGCGCTACACCCCCGACGGTCACGTCGACCGCATCATCCAGATGCCGGTGAAAAAGGTCACCAGCCTGACCTTTGGCGGGCCGAACCTGGACACCCTGTTTGTGACTTCCATGGCCAAGCCGCCGCTGCCGCGTTTTCCGGCGGACGGCCAGCAGCGCGGAGCGCTGTTCGCCATTACCGGGTTGGGCGTGCAAGGAATAGCCGAGCGACGGTTCGCCAGCTAGCGCGTGTGTGTGACAAGGCATATTCCTTCGCAACCTTGTGTCAGTGCGCGCCCTCGCGCGCCTGGAGAGGCCCATGGCAACTATCAAAAAAGCGTCGCTGCGCAGCATTCACCGGCATTCCTGGGTGTCGCTGCTGGTCTGTTGGATGATCTGGATTCTCAACGCCTACGACCGTGAGATCGTGTTGCGCCTGGGGCCGACCATCTCCAAGCACTTCGATTTATCCGCCGACCAATGGGGCACCGTGGCCACGGTGGTCATGCTGGCCCTGGCGTTGCTGGATATACCCGGCTCCATGTGGAGCGACCGCTACGGCGGCGGCTGGAAACGTGCACGTTTCCAGGTGCCGCTGGTGCTGGGCTACACGGCGATCTCGTTTCTGTCCGGCTTCAAGGCCCTGAGCGGCAACCTCGCCACTTTCATTGCCCTGCGCGTCGGGGTCAACCTCGGCGCCGGCTGGGGTGAGCCGGTGGGGGTGAGCAACACCGCCGAATGGTGGCCGGTGGAGCGGCGCGGCTTCGCCCTGGGTGCGCACCATACGGGCTATCCGATTGGTGCGATGCTCAGCGGTATCGTCGCCAGTTTCGTCATCACCGTGTTTGGCGAGGACAACTGGCGCTACGTGTTCTTCTTCGCCTTCGTGGTGGCGTTGCCGCTGATGATTTTCTGGGCGCGTTATTCCACCGCCGAACGCATCACCGCGTTGTACGTCGACATCGCCGCCAAGGGCATGACGCCACCGGACAACGCGCCGGCCAGTTCGGTGAAGGGCGAGGCCTGGCGCACTTTCGTCGCCACCTTGCGCAACCGCAATATCGCCCTCACGGCGGGCAATACGATGCTCACCCAGGTGGTGTACATGGGCGTCAACATCGTGTTGCCGGCCTACCTCTACAACATCGCCGGACTGTCACTGGCCGAGTCGGCGGGGATGAGCGTGGTGTTCACCCTCACCGGCATCCTCGGGCAACTGGTGTGGCCGTCGCTGTCGGACATCATCGGCCGACGCACCACCCTGATCATCTGCGGGGTGTGGATGGCGGCGAGTGTCGGCGCGTTCTACTTCGCCAACACCCTGACCCTGATCATCGTCGTGCAACTGCTGTTCGGCCTGGTGGCCAACGCGGTGTGGCCGATCTACTACGCGGTGGCCTGCGACTCGGCCGAGCCGTCGGCGACGTCCACCGCCAACGGCATCATCACCACCGCGATGTTTATCGGCGGCGGCCTGGCGCCGGTGCTGATGGGCAGCCTGATCGCCATGGGCGGCGGCTGGACCACGCTGCACGGCTACACCGTGTGTTTCTTCGTGATGGCCGGCTGTGCCCTCGGCGGCGCGCTGCTGCAACTGTTTTCCCATCGCCCCCAGGCGTTGGCGCTGCAACTCGACTCCTAGAACAACACCGATGCGCCCCCCAGCCCGCCTGGCGGGGCGCCAAGAGGAACTGCCGATGACTACCGCCACCGCCGCCCGCACACCGCAGGCGTTGAACAAACTGATGTTCGTCAAGCTGATGCCCTTGCTGATCATCGCCTACATCCTGAGCTTCCTGGACCGCACCAACATCGCCCTGGCCAAGCATCACCTGGACGTCGACCTGGGCATTTCAGCCGCCGCCTATGGCTTGGGCGCGGGGTTGTTTTTCCTGACGTATGCGCTGTCGGAAATCCCCAGCAACCTGATCATGCACAAGGTCGGCGCGCGATTCTGGATCGCGCGGATCATGGTGACCTGGGGCCTGATCTCGGCGGCCATGGCCTTTGTGCAGGGCGAAACCTCGTTCTACGTGTTGCGCCTGTTGCTGGGCATCGCCGAAGCGGGGCTGTTTCCTGGGGTCATGCTGTACCTGACCTACTGGTTCAACCGTGAGCAACGGGCGCGGGCCACCGGGTATTTCCTGCTCGGCGTGTGCTTTGCCAACATCATCGGTGGCCCGGTGGGTGCGGCCCTGATGCGCATGGACGGCCTGCTCGGCTGGCACGGCTGGCAGTGGATGTTCCTGCTCGAAGGCTTGCCAGCCGTGGCGTTTGCCTGGGTGGTCTGGCGCAAACTGCCGGATCGTCCGAGCAAGGCGCCGTGGCTGTCGGCCGAGGAAGCGCGCGGTATCGAGCAGCGCATTGCCCGGGAAGTCGAGGAGGGCGCGGGCGAGGACGGTCACTCGTTGAAAAACTGGCTGACCCCGCAGATCCTGCTGGCGATTTTCGTGTACTTCTGTCACCAGATCACCCTCTACACCGTGATCTTTTTCCTGCCGAGCATCATCAGCAAGTATGGCGAACTGAGCACCATGAACGTCGGCCTGCTGACTTCATTACCGTGGATCGCGGCGGCACTCGGGGCATTGTTTATTCCGCGTTTTGCCACCACACCCGGCCGCTGCCGTCGCTTGCTGGTCACCGGCCTGCTGACCATGGCGTTGGGCCTGGGCATTGCCTCGGTGTCGGGGCCGGTGTTCAGCCTGCTGGGTTTTTGCCTGTCGGCGGTGATGTTCTTTGTGGTGCAGTCGATCATCTTCCTGTACCCGGCTTCGCGCCTCAAGGGCGTTGCGCTGGCCGGCGGGCTGGGATTTGTCAACGCCTGCGGGCTGTTGGGCGGCTTTGTCGGGCCGTCGGTGATGGGCGCGATCGAGATGAGCACCGGCAATGCAATGAACGGCTTGAAAGTCATTGCGCTGGTGCTGGTGGTGGCGGCCGTGGCGGCCCTGCGCTTGCGCATGGGGCACGAACCTGAGCGTGGTGCGCAGGCCAGCGAAGCGTCCTACACGTAGACGCCGGCTACGGGGCTTTCTAAACTGCGGCTTGTCTTGGGAAAAGGGCAGGCGCCGATGAATCGCAATGAACTACGCAAAGCCGACATCAACCTGATGGTGGTGTTCGAAGCGTTGATGCTGGAGCGCAACGTGACGCGGGTGGCGGAGAAGCTGTTTCTCGGCCAGCCGACCATCAGCTCGGCCCTCAACCGCTTGCGTACCTTGTTCAACGACCCGCTGTTCATCCGCGTCGGCCACCGCATGGAGCCCACCGCGCGGGCCGAGGAGATCATTCAGCACCTGTCGCCGGCCCTGGATTCGTTGTCATCGGCCTTGAGCCTGACCCACGATTTCGACCCCTCGATCAGCACCATGACCTTTCGCATCGGCCTCTCCGATGACGTGGAGTTCGGCCTGTTGCCGCCCTTGCTGCGCGCCTTGCGCCAGGAAGCGCCGCAAGTGGTATTCGTGGTGCAGCATGTGGACTACTGGCGCATTCCCGACCTGCTGGCCTCCGGCGATATCACCGTCGGCATCACCCAGACCCGTGGCCTGCCGGCGAATGCCAAGCGCAAGCTGCTGCGCCATATCCGTCCGCGTATCCTGCGCGCCGATGCGTCTGAAACGCCGCTGACCCTTGATGAATATTGCTCACGGCCCCACGTGCTGGTGTCCCACACCGCCAACGTGTCGGGGTTTGCCGATGAGTGGCTGGCGGAGATCGGCCGCAAACGCCATGTGGTGCTGTCGGTGCCGCAATACAGCGCGCTGCCGGCCTTGCTCGCCGGCACTGACCTGATCGCCAGCCTGCCGGACTACACCGCCGAGGCCATGGCAGTGTCGGGCCACCTGTTCTGTGAGCCGTTCCCGTTCGAAACGCCAACCCTGGATTTGTCGATGGTCTGGCTCAGCCACGTGGACACCGACCCGGCTGAGCGCTGGGTACGTTCGCGGCTCGAAGCGTTTATGAGCGACAGAGGGCTGGCCAGCAAAGCCTGATGCTTTTATCCGTGGTATATCTAGGAATCTTCCTACCAAAGACTCGGAGCCATCCATGCCGCACCTGCACCTGGAATACACCGCCAACCTGACGGGCCTTGCTGTCGAGAAGACCCTGTTGCGGCTCAACAACGTGCTGATGGCGTCCGGGCAGTTCAGTTCCGAGTTGGACATCAAAAGTCGTGTGGTCAAGGTCGAGACGTTCCAGGTGGGCACCTCCCTCGAAGCACGCGGGTTTATCGCGGTGAAGCTGTCGCTGCTCAGTGGGCGCCCACCCCAGGTCAAGAAACAGCTGTCGGACAGCCTGCTGGCAGCCCTGCAGGACATGGGCGATTGGCCGGAGGGTATCCAGGTTCAACTCAGCGTCCAACTGGTCGACATGGATCGCGACTGCTACAGCAAAGTCGCCATCGGCTGAGGTTTACAACAAACCCTGATCCGCGCACACCTTCACCACCTGCTCACGAAACCAGGTATTGGCGCTGTCCTGTTCGCTGGTTTCGTTCCACTGCATCTCCAGGGTGAATCCCGGCAACCCGTTGGGCACTTCGCAGTGGCCGAACGTCGTGGCGGGGGCCAGCAACTTTTGTACGCGACGCGGCAGGGTGACGATGAAGTCGGTGCCGGTGATCATCTTCAACGCTGCGCTGTAGCTGTTGGCGCGGGCGATCACCTGGCGCTTGTGGGCCTGGCGCGCCAGCCAGCCGTCGATCATGTTGGTGTCGGAGGTCCACGGCGTGGGGAACACGTGGCGCCGTTCGACGAAGGACTGCAGGCTGAACGCCGGTTCCCGTGGCGCCGAGCGTTTATCGAACACGCACACCAGGTCGTCTTCGAGCAGCATCTGGGTACGCAAGTCCTTGTGGGCGCGGTGGAAGTTGGGGCCGAAACAGATCACCAGGTCGAGGCGGCCTTCGCGCAGGTCGTCCGCGGGGATGTCGGTTTCCAGCTTTTGCACGTTGACGATCACCGGCAGGTCGGCACGGTCGAAGTGCTTCAACAGGCGCGGCAGGATCAACTGTTCGAAGTATTCCGGCGCGCACACGTTGAAGGTCACGGCCTTCTGGGTCGGGTCGAAGGCCTGGCCACCGGCGTGGCACAGGTTGATGGATTCGAGGATCTTCTGCACATGCCCGTACATGGTGGTGGCCTTGTACGTTGGGCGCATGCCCGCCCGGGTGTTGATGAACAACTCGTCTTCAAAGCTGGTGCGCAGCTTCTTCAGGCTGTAGCTCACGGTGGACTGGCTGACAAACAGCGTTTCGGACACCTCGGTAACACTGCTCTGGTCGTAGACGGCGATAAACACCATCAAGTCCTGCATATCGAGCTTTCTGAGCAAGTTACTGTTTAGCATCGGTTTCGTCCGTAAACCCTTTGTACCGAACTCAGTACAAGACAGCACAAAAGCTTAACGGAACGAACGTGCCATTAGAAAGCTCTGTAGGGCGTTTCTATGTTTGGCTTGAGACAAATACTGTTTGCAATACGACGTCAGCGGATATGTCGTGCGTAATGCCTGGGGTTGAAGCGCGTGACGATCAGCAGCATCACCCCGATCACCGCTGTCAGCGACCACCAGGCCCATTCGAAGCTGCCCAGTTGATCGCGGATCATCCCGGCGATCAGCGGCGACAGCCCGGCGATCAGGTAGCCGATACCCTGCACAAAGGCGGTGAGACCACCGGCGCGGCGCGGGTTGTCCAAATGGTCGAGGGACAGGATCAGGCTCATCGGGAACAGACCGCCAATGCCCAGGCCCAGCAGGCACGGCCACAACAGGCTCAGGTGGTGCGGGCTGAGAATCAGGCCGCAGAAACCGAGGATGATCAGCACCAGCAGCACCGCCACCACACCGCGTTTATCCTGGCGACGGTTGGCGATGGCGGGAGTGACCAGGCCGGACACCACTTCCATGGCCGTCAAGAAGCCCAGCAGCAGGCCGGCATTCTGCTCGCTCCAGCCTTGCTCCACGTAGTACGGCGCGAGCCACGCCAGTACGCAGGTGTAGGACGCGGTACCCAGGCCGAAAAACACCGCCAGCAACCAGGCCCGGCCATTGCCGAAAAACGACGCCTGTTGAGCTGTGCCGGCTTGCGGCAACGGTGGCAGTACCAAGCGTTGCGCGTACCAGAACACCAGCGCCAGCACTGCCAACACCGCCCAGATCGCCAGGCCGATGCGCCAACTGCCGGTCTGCACTTGCACGAACGGCGAGAACGACGCTGCCAGTGCTGCGCCGCCCATGATCGCGGTGACGTACACACCCATGAACAGCGAAACATTGTCACTGAACCTCGACTTGATCAGCGCCGGCATCAACGCCTGGATCATCGCGATCCCCACGCCGGCCGCGATGGCGCTGACGATCAACTCCAGCGCCGAATCGAGGAACAACCGCGACAGCGTGGCCACGCCGATCACCAGCAGGGACACCACGATGTTGCGGTGCTCGCCAAAGCGTTTGGCCAGGCCCATGCCGAAGAACATCGCCAAGCCCATGGCCATCACCGGCAACATGGTCAGCAACGCGGCGCTGCTGAAACTCAGCGACACATCGCCGCGAATCGATGACAACAACGGGCCGACCGCCGCCATCGACGGACGCAGGTTGAGGGCGACCAGCACGACGCTGGTCATCAGCCAGAGGGCGGTGGTGGGTTTTGCGTGAACGGTTTCCATGGGAGGCCCTTGAGTGATCAAGGGCGAATCAGGCCATGGGTGGGAGCAGGGGGCAAATGAGAAAGTCGCTAGGTCTATCTAAAAATTGCGCTGGTCAAAATGTGAGAGGGGTCAGGCCCCTCCCACATTAGATAGACCGGATCACATGCTTGATCTCCTGGAAAGCCGCCAGCCCCCACGGTCCCAGCTCGCGGCCGATGCTGCTCTGCTTGTAACCGCCCCACGCGGTCTGCGGGAAGATCACTTGCGGCGCGTTGATCCATACCAGCCCGGCCTGCAAGGCATTCGCCACACGCTCGGCGGTTTCGGCATGGCCGCTGACCACACTCGCCACCAGGCCGAAGTCGCTGTCGTTGGCCAGGGCGATCGCTTCTGCCTCGCAGGTAAAACGCCGGACACAGAGCACCGGACCAAAGATCTCTGCGTTCCACAACGCACTGTCCAGCGGCACGTCGGTGAACACTGTGGGGCGAATGAAAAAGCCCTTGGGCAAGTCCGCCGGGCGTTCACCGCCGCACAGCAAGCGGGCGCCGTCCGCGATTGCGCGCTGGATATGTCCCAGCACCCGCTGATACTGGGTACGGTTGATCAGCGCACCCATTTCCACGTCATCGGCAAACGGGTCCGCCACGCGAATCGCTTCGGCCCGCGCCTGCACACGCACCAGGAATTCATCGGCAAGCGTGTCAGCCACCAACACGCGACTGGTGGCTGAACACATCTGCCCGGCGTTGAAAAAACCGCCACCACAGGCCAGTTCCACCGCCAGGTCCAGGTCGGCATCCGCCATTACCAGCAGCGAAGACTTGCCGCCCAGTTCCAGGCTCACGCCCTTGATGGTTTCGGCCGCGCGCTGCATCACCTGCACGCCAACGGCGTTACTGCCGGTAAAGGAAATCTTCGCTACTCGACGGTCCGCCGCCAACGGCGCGCCGACATCCAGGCCTGTGCCGCACACCAGGTTGAACACGCCAGCGGGCAAGCCTGCCTCGGCGATGATCCGCGCCAACTGCAACTCGGCCAACGGCGTGACTTCCGAGGGCTTGAGCACCACGCAGCAACCGGCGGCCAGGGCCGGGGCGAGTTTCCAGGCGGTGGTCACCATCGGGAAATTCCACGGCACGATCAGCCCCACCACGCCGCAGGGCTCGCGGCGCATACGTGCGCTGAAGTCATCGCCGGGCAACGCCACCGGCTGGTCCTGAGCGGCGTCCATTTCTTCGGCAACGCTGGCGTAGTACTCGAACGTGGCGATCACATCGTCCACATCAATTGCGGCTTCAAACAGTGGCTTGCCGTTGTTGCTCGATTGCAGGTGCATCAGCTGTTCGCGCTGCTCGCTCACGCCCTGGGCGATCTTGCGCAGCAGGGCGGCGCGATCACGGCCGGTGCTGTTCGACCATTCGCTGAAGGCCGCGCTGGCGGCGTCGACCGCCTGGGTCACCGCCGTCGCATCGCCGACGCTGACCCGGGCCAATACCGCCTCGGTGGCCGGGTTGATCACCTCGAGTACGGCTTGGCCGGCTCGCCACGCGCCGTCGATGTAGATCCCGTTCGACACCGCGCTCATACCGCCACCTCTTTCATCCACAGGCCCTGGTGGATTTCGATCAGCGTCGGCCCTTGGCGATCAGCGGCGCTGCGCAGTGCCGTCCGCAGATGCGCGATGCCCTGGATGCTTTCAGCGGCACAGCCCAACGCCTTGGCTACGCCGATAAAGTCCGGCGTATAGATGTCCACACCCACCGGCTCGATGGCGCGGTTGACCATGTATTTCTTGATCTCTTCATAGCCCTGGTTATTCCACAGCAGCACGATGATCGGCGTGCGCGCCTCCACGGCGCTGGCCAGTTCCGGCAGGCTGAATTGCAGGCCGCCGTCACCGATCAGGCACACCACCGGTTGCCCGTCGCCACGCCCCAGCCACGCCCCGATAGCGGCGGGCAGGGCGTAGCCCAGGGTGCCGTAGCCAGTGGATGAGTTGAACCAGCGGCGCGGGTGGTCGAGGTTCAGGGTGAGGTTGCCGCTGTACACCGGTTGGGTCGAGTCGCCGACCAGCACGGCGTTGGGCAACTCCTCCAGGACGGTGTCGAGGAACCGGGTTTGTGCGCGGGTGGCGGCGTCCCAGCCAGGGTTCAGTTCGGCCCACAAGCGTGCCACACGCGCAGCGCCCCACGCGCGATTGCGGGGCGGCAAGGGTTTGCTGTTCAACTCGACCAGCAGCGCTTCGGCGGCGATTTGTGCATCGGCCACCAAGGCAACCTGCGGCGGATAGTTGCGCACGGTCTGGTCCGGGTCGATGTCGATGCGCAGCAACGCACCGGGAATCCCGAAGCCGCCGGCGAAGGTGACGTCGTAGTCGGTTTCCGCCAGCTCGGTGCCGATGGCCAACACCACGTCCGCTTCGGCAACCAAGGCGCGGGTGGCGACCAGGGTCTGGGTCGAGCCGATCAACAGCGGATGGTTGGCAGGCAGCATGCCCTTGGCATTGATCGTCAGGGCCACCGGCGCGCCGAGGGCTTCGGCCAGTTGCGTGAGTTCTGCGGCTGCATCGATGGCGCCGCCACCGGCCAGGATCAAGGGCTGCCTGGCCGCTGCGAGCAACTGGCTCATCTGCTTGATAGCCGATGGCGCGGCACCGGCGCGCGCCACGCTGACCGGTTCACTGCCCAGCAGTGCGTCGGCGTTTTCTACCAATACATCCAACGGGATTTCGATATGCACCGGGCGTGGTCGTCCGGCCTGGAACAACGCAAAGGCACGCGCCAACACGCCGGGCAACTCGGCCGCCGACATCAGCGTATGGGAGAACGCCGCCACGCCGGCGATCATCGCGCCCTGGTTCGGCAGCTCATGCAGCTTGCCGCGCCCTCCGCCCAATTGGCTGCGCGACTGTACGCTGGAGATCACCAGCATCGGGATCGAGTCAGCGTAGGCCTGGCCCATGGCGGTGGTGATATTGGTCATGCCGGGGCCGGTGATGATGAAGCACACGCCGGGCTTGCCGCTGGTGCGCGCATAACCGTCGGCCATGAAGCCGGCGCCCTGTTCGTGGCGCGGGGTGACGTGGCGGATGCTGGAACGGGCCAGGCCGCGATACAACTCCACGGTATGCACGCCGGGGATGCCAAACACCTGGTCCACGCCATAGCCTTCCAGGAGGTTGACCAATACTTCGCCGCAGGTCGCCATAAACGTCGCTCTTGTTGTTGAGATAAGGCGTTATTGGACCGGCTGGCCGGTAGCGGCAACAATCGATAAAAAGTCATACTAGCCATGTCCTCACGTCATGGCTGCGCCCCGATGAAACGCCTCCCGCCGCTGTCCGCGTTGCACACCTTCTGGGTCACGGCCCAATGCTGCAACTTCACCCGCGCCGCCGAGCAACTGCACATCACCCAGGGTGCCGTGAGCCGGCAGGTTGCCGGGCTGGAAAGCCACCTGGGCTACGCGCTGTTCCAACGCCAGGCGCGGGGCTTGAGCCTGACCGAGGAGGGGCGTGAGTGGTCGTTGCGCGCCCAGCAGGTCTTCGGTCTGATCGGCGAGGCGGTGGAGCAGATCGGCAGTCGCCGCCAGGTCCTGCAGCTCAAGGCCTCCACCTGTGTGATGCGCTGGTTGTTGCCACGCCTGATGCAGTGGCAGAAGGAGCGTCCGGATGTGCCGGTAGCGCTCACTACCACCGTGGCCTACACCGTGGACTTTCGCCGCGAGCAATTCGATGCGGCGGTGATCTATGCGCCCATCGCCGAGCAGTCGGCCGAGGCGCGGCATCTGTTCGATGAACAACTCACCCCGGTCTGCACGCCCGCGCTGCTCGGTGTGCTGCACAGCCCGGCAGACTTGCAGCAACAGGTGCTGCTGCACCCCACGCGGGATGAACGGGACTGGGCGTTGTGGCTGAAAGCGGCGAAGACGCGACTGAGTAACCTGAGCCAGGGGCATCATTTTGAGACGCTGGATTTGGCGATGACGGTGGCGTCGCAAGGCTCCGGTGTGGCGATAGGCGACCGCGCGTTGATTGGCGACGATTTGAAGGCCGGGCGGTTGGCGACGCCGTTTGAGCTGCGGGTGCCGACGGGGATGGGCTATTACCTGGTGTATCCACCGGGCACCGAGCCTTCGGCGGGGCTTGAAGCGTTGATGGATTGGTTGGTCACCCAAGCCAAAATCTCCTGACATTCATCTATCAAATGTGGGAGGGGGCTTGCCCCCGATTGCAGTGTGCCAGTCAATACAGGTGTGACTGATCGACCGGTATCGGGGGCAAGCCCCCTCCCACATGTTAGTAGCCGACAGTGAAACGCTGGCGCGGGTGCTTGGGTGTTTCGACTTCGTCGATCAAGGCGATGGCGTAGTCGGCAAAGCTGATCCAGCTGCGACCTTCACTGCTCACCAGCAGATCGTCCTGGCCCACGCGGAATTGACCGGTGCGCTCGGTCTCGACGAACTCCGCCGAAGGCGACAGGAACGTCCAGTCCAGTTCCTTTTCCTGACGCAGCGTGTCGAGAAACGCGGCACCTGCACTGGCTTCGGCTTTGTACTCAGCCGGGAAACCTGCGCTGTCGATCACCCGACCGCCACCCGGCAACAACAGCGAACCGGCACCGCCCACCACCAGCAGGCGTTTCACCCCGGCTTTCTTTACCGGCCCGATCACGGCGCTGGCCGGTAGGGTGGCGAAGTGCGCTGCGCTGATCACCACGTCACTGCCGCTGATGGCCTGTTGCAGGGCCTCTGCGTCCAGGGCATCAACCTGCTTGACGGTGACGCCAGGGCGCGTCGCCAGCGTGTCGGTGTTACGTGCAATGGCCACAACGCTATGCCCGCGACGCAGGGCTTCTTCCAGCAGTTGGCTACCGGCACGGCCGGTGGCCCCAATGATTGCGATCTTGCTCATGACGTTCTCCAGTACGGTTAAGGTTTGAAACGGTTCACCACTTCATTTCGCCCTTGGCGACTTTGGCGCTGAGTTCCAGCGAGCTTTCGTCGGCGAGGGTCGGGTAACGCTGTTTCATGGCCGCGATCAGGGCTGCGGAATCCTTGGCCTTGGCGGTTTCGGCGTCGAAGGCCTTGATGTAGTCGGCGGTAAATTTCACGGATTGAACAGACGGCGTACCCAGGTAATGGCCCGGGATCACGGTGCGCGGTTGCAGGTCTTCAATGCGTTGCAGGGTGGCCAGCCAGTCTTTGTGGGACTGCGCGCTCTGGGTGTCGGCCATCCACACATGAATGTTTTCGGCGACGACCACGCCACCGACCACGGCCTTGATCGAAGGGATCCACACAAAACTGCGATCCGGCTGTGGGCCGTCCAGGCCGATTACCTCCAGTTGCTGGCCTTCCAGGCTCAAGCTGTGGCCTTCGAGGACCTGCGGCACGATAGTTTTGGCCGGCTTGTCCGCACCCATTTTCGGGCCCCAGAACTCAAGCTTGCCGGCGACGGTGTCCTTGATGTGATCGACCACCGGTTGCGGCGCCAGTACCTTGGCGTCGGGGAAGGCGGTGGTGAGGGTGTCGAGGCCGAAGTAGTAGTCCGGGTCGCCGTGGCTGATGTAGATGGTGGTCAGGTGTTTGCCGCTGGCGTGGATCTTCTGCACCAGTTGTTCGGCCTGGCCTTTGCCGAACTGGGCGTCGACCAGGATCGCATCCTTGGCGCCGCTGACCAGCACCGAGGTGACCGGGAAGATCGCGGCGTCGCCAGGGTTGTACACGTCCAGCTTCAGCTCGGCGGCGGCCGCGTGGGCGGCGAAGGCCAGGGCGGCGGTGGCCAGGGTCAGGCGCTTGAGGGGGGAGAACATCGGGCAGCTCCAGCATCGGTAAAGGATGCACAGAGCTTAGTTGCACAAAACCAGACTAAAAATGCGATGCTGGGACATAGTTTGTTTCTGAAATCGGGCAAATCATGGACCGTCTCCAAGCAATGCGCGTGTTTGTCACCGTGGTGGACCTGGGCAGCCAGTCCGCCGCCGCCGATCATCTGGACCTGTCGCGCCCGGTGGTGTCGCGCTACCTGGCCGAGCTGGAAGACTGGGTCGGCGCACGCCTGCTGCACCGCACCACGCGCAAGCTCAGCCTTACGGCGGCCGGCGGCGAAACCTTGCCGCGCTGCCGACAATTGCTGGACCTGTGCTGCGATATGCAAGCCGCCGTCAGCGAGCCGGATGACGCGCCCCGTGGCCTGCTGCGCCTGAGCGTCAGCACCTCGTTCGGCCAGGCGCAATTGGCCGCAGCCATCGCCGAGTACGTCAAGCATTACCCGTTGGTAACCGTCGATCTGCAAATGCTCGACCGCACGGTGAACCTGGTGGATGAGCGCATCGACCTGGCCATCCGCACCAGTAACGACCTGGACCCCAATCTCATTGCGCGCCGCCTGACCCTGTGTCGCTCGGTGGTGTGCGCCTCGCCGGCGTATCTGCTGGAGCATCCAGCCCCGCAGAAAGTCGAAGACCTGGCCGGGCACAACTGCCTCACCCATTCCTATTTCGGCAAGAGCCTGTGGCATTTCGAAGAGCGGGGCGAGCACGTCTCGGTGCCCATCACCGGCAACATCACATCCAACGAGGCCAGCACCTTGTTGCGCGTGACGCTGGCCGGGGCCGGTGTGTCGATGCTGCCCACTTACCAGGCCGGCGATTACATCCGCCGTGGCGAACTGGTGCGCCTGCTACCCGACGCCGAGCCCCGGCAGATGAACATCTACGCGGTGTACGCCTCGCGCAAGCACATGCCATCGGCACTGCGCAGCCTGTTGGATTTTCTGGTGCTGAGGTTCCCGGAGGAGCCTGCGTGGGACGTCGGTCTGTAGGGCGACATAAACCTGTTGAATGTCGCCCGATAATGGCAACTCGCCCTGGTTGACCTATGCTTTAAACAGCACCGTTTAGATCCGCAGAGGTCTGTGCCATGAGCATTAAAACCAGAAAGTACCTGATGATTGTCACCCTGTGCGCCATCGCCAGCGCGCTTTACGGGACCGCTGCCTACCGTGTTGAACTGACCCGCATGCAGCCGACTTTTGCGATCAGCTGCCATCAGGACCAATGCGTGCCGCATACCGGCAGTTTCAGTGCGCTCAGGTAATCGGCTGTTGAGCCTTGAGTTGCTCGCGAAACGCCTTGGGTGAGAACCCGACCCGTCGGCGGAACAGCCGCGAGAAGTTGGTCGGGTCGGAAAAACCCAGCACTTCCGACATTTCATTGATGGTCATGCTGGTGTAGGTCAGCAGGCGCTTGGCTTCCAGCAATTGGCGGTCGTGCATGATCTGCAGCGCAGGCTGCCCACCCAGTTCCCGGCATGTGCCGTTGAGGTGTGACACCGAGATGCCCAGCTTGTGGGCCAGATCCTCGATCTTCGGGTGTTCGCGGTAATGCTGCTCGACCAGTTGGGTGAAGCGGCGGAAGTATTCACGCCCCCTCGGCGCCCGTGGGTGGCGCTTCTGGATGGCCTGGCGGCTGATCCACACCAGCAGCACGCTGACCAGCGCGTGCATCATCATGTCCCTGGCCGGTTGTGCGTCGGCGTATTCATCCTGCAAGCGGGCGAACTGGCTGTTCAGGTAATCACTGTCCTTGCCCGCCGGGTAACTGCCCAGGGACTGCAAACCGTCCACCGTCGCCCCCAGTTGTGTCTGCAGGTGGCTGACCAGCGGCGCCGCGAGGGTTACCACGTAGCCTTCGACATCCTCGGGAAACCGAAAACCGTGCACGCACAGCGGCGGCAGGACTTGCAGCGTCGCTTCGTTCAGCGTGGTGCGCTGCCCTTCGATTTCCAATTGTGCCTGACCTTTGTGCACATACAGCAACTGGCACAGATCCGCGTGCCGGTGGGGCTGGATTTCCCACTGGTATTCCCGACTGCGCCGGGAAATGGTTTCGCAGTGCAACAAATCGGGGGTTGGCCATTGCTGGTTTTCCCCGTAAAGCTTGAAGACCGGAATCGCGGTTTTGGTCATGGTTTCAATCCGATACTCAGGAGAGTGGTGCGGTAATCGCCCCGATTGGCAAAAAGCGCAGGCTTTGGCTCAGTTTTCACCTTCTTATGCCGGCCACTCAAGTGAAAAATGTCAGCAACAAGACCAATGACAACTCTTTCACTCAATCCGTTCGAGTGGAACTTGCGGACCATAAAAATAATGAAAACGCTGAAAACCCAAGTCGCCATTATTGGCGCCGGTCCCTCCGGACTGTTGCTCGGCCAACTGCTGCACAACGCCGGTATCCAGACTCTGATCCTGGAGCGCCAGAGCGCCGATTACGTACAAGGCCGCATCCGTGCCGGGGTGCTGGAACAAGGCATGGTCGACCTGCTGCGGCAGGCGGGCGTCAGCCAGCGCATGGACAACGAGGGCCTGGTGCATGAGGGCTTCGAGCTGGCGCTCAATGGCCAGCTGACCCACATCGACCTGAAGGCGCTGACCGGCGGCCAGACGGTCATGATCTACGGCCAGACCGAAGTCACCCGCGACCTGATGGCCGCCCGTGCTGCCGCGGGCGCCATCACCCTGTATGAAGCCCATGACGTGCAACCGCACGACCTCAAAAGTGATCGACCCTGGCTGACTTTCGAACATCAGGGCGCAGCCTTTCGCCTGGAGTGCGACTATATCGCCGGTTGCGATGGTTACCACGGTGTTGCGCGCCAATCGATCCCGGCTGAATCACTGAACGTCTTCGAACGGGTCTACCCTTTCGGCTGGCTCGGTATCCTCGCCGATACGCCGCCGGTTCACCCTGAACTGGTGTACGCCAAACATCCGCGTGGCTTCGCCTTGTGCAGCATGCGATCGCCGACGCGCAGCCGTTATTACCTGCAAGTGCCGGTGCAAGAGCCGCTTGATGAATGGTCCGATGCGCGCTTCTGGGACGAACTGAAAACCCGTCTGCCCAGCCACCTCGCAGCCGACCTGGTGAGCGGTCCGTCGATCGAGAAGAGCATCGCGCCGCTGCGCAGCTTTGTGGTGGAGCCGATGCAGTACGGGCGTCTGTTCCTGCTCGGCGATGCCGCGCATATCGTGCCGCCCACCGGGGCCAAGGGCTTGAACCTGGCGGCCAGTGACGTGAGCACCCTCTATCGGATTCTGCTGAAGGTCTACGGTGAAGGACGGGTGGATTTGCTGGAGCGCTATTCCGCCATCTGCCTGCGGCGGGTGTGGAAGGCCGAGCGGTTTTCCTGGTGGATGACCTCGATGCTGCATCAGTTTCCCGAGGCGGATGGCTTCAGCCAGCGCATCGCCGAGAGTGAACTCGATTACTTCATCCACTCCGAGGCCGGGCGCAAGACCATCGCCGAAAATTACGTCGGGCTTCCTTACGAAGCTATCGAATAGCCTGCTATCGTATCGAGCATTTCCGTGGGCCGCCTTTTCCCGCGGGCCCTGCTCGAAGGTCTTGCCGTGACGCACCTCAATCAGCCCGTTCCGCCGCTGCCCGCCGTGCGCAGCATCCTCGCCTCACTGATGATGGCGATCTTCCTGGGGGCCTTGGACCAGACGATTGTCGCCGTGTCCATGCCCGCGATCTCCGCCCGATTCCATGACGTCAACCTGCTGGCCTGGGTCATCTCCGGCTACATGGTGGCGATGACCGTGGCGGTGCCGATCTACGGCAAGCTGGGCGACCTGTACGGGCGGCGGCCGATGATGCTGATCGGCATGGGCCTGTTTACCCTGGCCTCGCTGTTCTGCGGCATGGCGCAAAGCATGGAGCAACTGGTGCTGGCGCGGATCCTCCAGGGCATTGGCGCGGGCGGCATGATCTCGGTGAGCCAGGCGATCATCGGTGACATCATCCCGCCCCGCGAACGCGGGCGCTACCAGGGCTATTTCAGCAGCATGTACGCGGTGGCCAGCGTGGCCGGGCCGGTGCTCGGCGGCTACATGACCGAGTACCTGTCGTGGCGCTGGGTATTCCTGATCAACCTGCCATTGGGCGCCGGCGCCTGGTACGTGGCCCATCGCACGCTGGTGGGGCTGCCGGTGCCGCAGCGCAAGCCGATCATCGATTACCTCGGCACGTTGCTGATGATCATCGGCCTGACCGCGTTGTTGCTGGGCATTACCGAAATCGGTCAGGGCCATCATTGGCGCGACGATCAGGTGCTCGGCTTGCTGGCGTGTGCGCTAGTGGCGTTAACGGTGTTTGTCTGGCATGAACGGCGCGCCCGGGAGCCGTTGTTGCCGATGCATCTGTTCGCCAACCGCAGCGCGGTGTTGTGCTGGTGCACGATTTTCTTCACCAGCTTCCAGGCGATTTCCCTGACGGTGCTGATGCCGCTGCGCTATCAGACGGTGACCGGCTCAGGCGCTGACAGCGCGGCCCTGCACCTGCTGCCCCTGGCGATGGGCTTGCCGATGGGCGCCTATTTTGCCGGGCGCATGACCTCGGTGACCGGCCGCTATAAACCGATGATCCTCAGTGGCGCCTTGCTGAGCCCCTTTGCGATTCTTGGCATGGCCTTGAGCGCGCCCCAGGCGGTGGGGCTGACGGCGATGTTCATGTTGCTGTGCGGGATTGCGGCCGGCATGCAATTCCCCACTTCGCTGGTGGGCACGCAGAACTCGGTGGAACAACGCGACATCGGCGTCGCCACCAGCACCACCAACCTGTTCCGTTCCCTGGGCGGGGCGGTAGGGGTGGCGTGCATGTCGGCGCTGTTGCTGGCGCTGTTGCAGGACTCCAGCTTCGCCCACCTGGCCAGCGGTGCGCTGGTGGCCGAGGGCAGTTCCGGCAACGTGCTGCTCGACGGCCTCAACGCAGCCCCCGGCCCGGCGCAGGACGCCCTGCGCGGGGAACTGGCGGTGACCTTCCGGCATTTGTTGATGGTGAGCGCAGCGGTGTCGCTGCTGGGGCTCGCGGCCGCTGTCGCAATGCCCAACCGGGTACTGCGCGGCCGTGAAGACAAAGCTAAGTAGCCGGCAGGACACCATTCACGGGCTGTAGTAACCCACCGCCACCATGAAATGCCCGGCCTTGCGCACATACGCATGCTTGTTCTCGACCTTGTCGGTCACCGGGTTTTTCCAGCGGTACTTGTATTCGCCCTGGTCCTGCTCGGCCATCAGCTTCAGGATCGGCTCGCCCACCGGCCTGCCATCGGGGTCCTTGATCTTGCTGAAGTCGGTGTTGATCAGGCGCAGGTTGGTGCCATGGGCCACATAGCGCTGGGTATCGAGGTCGACCACGAACACGTAGAGGTCATCCTGCAGGAAACCGCCCTGCAAGGAATTGATGGCCTGGAGCGTGCCGGTTTCATCCTTGAGCAGTGCGTTCACCGCCTTGTTGCGCAGGGCGCGGGCCTGTTCCGGAGTGGCTCGGGGCAAGTAGTAACCCACCGCCAGGATGCGTTCGCCCACGCGTTGATAAAACACGTGCTTGTGCTCGACCTTGCCGTCGTTCCAGTTCTGCCAGCGGTAATCGGCCTGTTGGATGCCCTGGCCGTCCGGCACCTTGAGCGCGTCCTTGAATGACTGGCGCAACTCCGGCCCGAGCACCTCGGACACGTCGCGGCCGATCAAGGCGGAAGAGGGCCCGCCACTGGCCAGCAGCACGCCCCGGGTGTCGACCACGAACACATAGCGGTCATGGTCGACAAACTCGCCCTGGCGACTGAAGGCGGCAAACGCCTTGTCGCCATTGCCCTGGTAGTAAGCCAAGGCTTTTTCCAGCAGCGCCTTGGCGGCCTGGGCGTCCTCATCCTGAGCCGTCGCGGCGTGCACCTGGCTGAAACACAACAGCAGCAGCCAGGTGGTTCGAAGCAGTGCCTTCATTACCCGTCCCTCGATCTTGTTGGTGTGACAAGAGCGTAGACGGTCGCGGGCCACTCAGAAGGGTTTGGTCGGCAGGTACTTGCCATCCAGGGTGATCACAGCGCGCGAGCCGCCGTCCGGGTCCTCGACCTTCTTGATGTCCAGCTTGAAATTGATCGCACTGATGATGCCGTCACCGAATTGCTCGTGGACCAGCGCCTTGAGGGTCGAGCCGTAGACCTGGAGCATTTCGTAGAAGCGATACATCGTCGGGTCCGTCGGCACACCGCCGGGGAAGCTGCCGCGCAGGGGCACGCTTTGCAGCAGGCGGCTGGCGTCCTGGTCCAGGCCGAGTTTGTCGCACACTACATCAGCCGCCTCCTTGGGCAACGGGTGCTGGCCGAGCAGGGCGGCGGTGACAAATGCCAGGCTCAGCCCGGTGCCGTCGGTGAGGTCCTGCCAGGACAGGTTCTTGCGCGCCTTGAGTTCGATCACGGTATCGGCCAGGGCCAGGCGTGGGGTTTGGGCAAAGTGGGATTGCAACATGGTGGTGTCCTCTTTGGTTGGAATAGGTCAGGCAGCGTGAATCTGATCCAGCAGCGACACAAAGCCACCGCTGCGTTCGTCCAGGGCGTCGATGGCACCGCTCTCGATGTCGTACACCCAGCCATGCAGGTTCAGCCGGCCTTGCCCGAGCGCCAGGGCGACCGAAGGGTGGGTCTTGAGGTTGGCCAGTTGCGCGATCACGTTTTCGCGCACCAATGAATTCAGGCGGGCGGCGTCCGAGGCATGCTCGCGGGCGGCGTTGATCAGCCTGGCCGACTCGGCGTGGCGCAGCCAGTTGGCCACGGCCGGCAGGTGGTCCAGGCATTTGCAGGTGGAGATCGCGGTCATGGCGCCGCAGTCGGAATGGCCGCAGATCACGATGTCGCGCACCCCCAGCACCGCCACTGCGTACTCGACCGTGGCCGACACACCGCCAGGTTCCGGGCCGTAGGACGGCACGATGTTGCCGGCGTTGCGGATCACGAATAGATCGCCGGGTTCCTGCTGGGTCAGCAGTTCCGGGACCACCCGGCTGTCGGAACAGGACACGAACAACGTGCCGGGGTTCTGGGTGGTGGCCAGGTGTTTGAACAGGTCGCTGCGTTGGCCAAAGACTTCTGACTGGAACTTGCGAAAGCCGTTGATGAGGTCTTGCATGGGGTTCTCCTTGCGTCGCTGATGGGGCAAGGATGGAAGTTTTCAGCTATAGCGTCCAAGACCGGCTTATTATGGTTTCTATAAGTCATGCCTATAGCTGGAGGGCCGCCGATGCTGTTGCGCCATATCCGTTACCTGCTGGCCGTTGCCGAGCACCGTAATTTCACCCGCGCTGCCGAGGCGCTGCACGTGTCGCAGCCGACCTTGTCGCAACAGATCAAACAGCTGGAAGACACCCTCGGCGCGCCGTTGCTGGACCGCTCCGGGCGCAGTGTCAGCCTCACCGATGCCGGCGCCGCCTATGTGCGCTTTGCGCGCCTGGCCTTGCAGGACCTGCAGGCCGGCACGCGGGCCATGCATGACGTACAGGACTTGAGCCGGGGCAGCCTGCGCCTGGCGATGACGCCGACCTTCACCGCGTACCTGATCGGCCCTTTGTTGGCGCGGTTCAACGCCCTGTATCCGGGAATCACCCTGAGCATCGAAGAATTGACCCAGGATCGCATGGAAACCGCGCTCACCGAGGACCTGCTGGATATTGGCATCGGTTTTACCGGCGAGCATCTGCCGGACATCGAGTGCGAAGGGCTGTTTGCCGAAGCGTTGAGCGTGGTGGTGGGGGCTGGCCATCCAGGGGTGGAAGACCGGCAGTGGCTGGAGCAGCCGATGGTATTGCTCAACTCAGGCTTTGCGACGCGGCGCTACATCGATGGCTATTGCCGCGAGCAAGGGGTAAAGCCGTTGATTGCGATGGAGGCCAACTCCATCAGTGCGATCATTGAAATCGTGCGCAACACCCACCTGGTAACCATCCTGCCCAGTGCGATTGCCCAGGCCCAGCCGGAGTTGCGCGCGGTCGCCCTTGAACCTGCGTTACCGCAACGCAACGTGGCACTGCTCAGTCGCCGGGGCGCCTATCGCAGCGCCGCGTGCCGGGCCTTTGTCGCGTTGATCAAGGCGCCGCCAGCCACTGATTGACGATGCCGTCGTACACGCTGGTGGCGACGCTCAGGTGCAGCCATTGGTCGACATAGCTCTTCCACGCCACGTCATCGCGGGGCAGCAGGAAGGCTTTCTCGCTGTATTGCATCTGCCGTTCCGGGTTGACCGCGCACAGCCCGGGCTTGAGCTTTTGCTGGTAACGCGCTTCGCTGGCGTCGGTGATCATCACGTCGGCCTTGCCGGCCAGCAGTTCGTCAAAGATGGTCACGTTGTCGTGCAAACGGATTTGCGCCTGGCCCAGATGGGCACGGGCAAACACTTCGTTGGTGCCGCCCGCCGGTTCGATCACGCGCACATTCGGCTGGTTGATCTGCTCGACACGCTGGTAACGCTGCACGTCGGCACAGCGCACCAGGGGGATCTTGCCGTCGACGCCGAGGGCCTGGCTGAAGAAGGCTTTTTTCTGGCGCTCCAGGGACACCGAAATGCCGCCCACGGCGATGTCGCAGCGCTGGGCGAGGAAGTCCGGCATCAGGCTTTTCCAGGTGGTGGGCACCCAGTGGATCTTGGCGTTGAGGCTCTTGGCCAGGGATTCGGCCATGGCAATGTCGATGCCTTCATAGGTGCCGTCGGCGCGTAGCGAGGTGTAGGGCTTGTAGTCACCGGTGGTGCAGACGGTGAGTGTGCCGCGCTCGAGCACCTGGTCAAGGCGCGAGGGCGCGGTGTCGGCCACGGCGCTGGTGGCCAGGCCGAGTACACACAGGGCGAAAAGAGCTTTCATGCGGTCGAGTCCTTGGGGCATGGTCGGGGCGGCCATTATTTCCAGCGTGGGGCAGGGTGGCAAGGCACGCTGAATGTTTAGCCAAGTTGCAACCAAACTCCGTCAACCCTGAATTTAATTGCCCTGCGCCGGCGTGTGACGCTGGTAGTTATCTCTTGCACTGTGACCCCCGCATGGACGGCTCCTCCGACACTCACTCCGCGATACTGCCGTCTGCCCTCGCGTTCTGGGCCCTGTTCCACTGCCGGCACGCCCGCCCACCAGATACCGCATTCCTACGTTGATCCATCCTGTTCGATGGCGTGCACCTGCGCGCCTGCCCGACCCCTACGTATGAGAATGCCCATGAGTGTCTTTGCCTGCCTGCAGGAAGCCCAGTCTTTCCTTGAACAACACCCGGACATCGAGATGTTCGAGCTGTTTATCCTCGACAACAATGGCGTGCCACGCGGCAAGTGGCTGCACCGCGACGAACTGCTGGCGGTGTACGAGAGCGGACGGCCTTTGCCCAGCACCATCCTCGGCCTGACCATCAACGGCGACGACGTGGAAAACTCCGGGCTGGTCTGGGAGGTGGGTGATATCGACTGCCGCGCCTACCCGATCGGTGGCAGTCTGCAGCGCATGCCGTGGCGGCTGATCCCCACTGCGGCGGTGCAAGTCAGCATGCACCCCACCGAAGGCCTGCCTGCCACCGTGGCCGACCCACGGCACCTGCTGGCCAAGGTGATCGACGGGCTCAAGGCCGACGGTTACTACCCGGTGATGGCGGCCGAGTTGGAGTTCTACCTGCTGGACCAGAAGCCTGACGCCAATGGCCATCCGCAACCGGCACGCGATGTGGACGGCGGGCGACCGCGCTCGACCCAGGTCTATGGCCTGCGCGAACTGGAGCAGATCGAGCCATTCCTGGCCGACCTCTACAGCGCCTGCAAGCTGCAAGGTATTCCGGCGCGCACCGCCATTTCCGAATACGCGCCGGGCCAGGTGGAGATCACCCTGGAACATCGCACCGATGCCCTGCAAGCCATGGACGAAGCAGTGCGCTACAAACGCCTGGTCAAGGGCGTGGCGCATAGACACGGGATGACCGCGTGCTTCATGGCCAAGCCGTTCGACGACCTGGCTGGCACCGGTATGCACATGCACGTGAGCCTGGCGGACGCCGAGGGCCATAACCTGTTCGCCAGCGAGGCCGCTGATGGCACGCCGCTGTTGCGCCAGGCAGTGGGCGGCATGCTCAGTACCTTGCTCGACTCATTGCTGATGTTCTGTCCCAACGCCAACTCCTACCGGCGTTTCCAGACCAACAGCTACGCGCCGCTGGCCGCCACCTGGGGAGTGGACAACCGCACCGTCAGCCTGCGGGTGCCGGGCGGGCCGGCCAATTCGCGGCATATCGAACACCGTATCTGCGGTGCCGACGCCAATCCCTACCTGGCGGCTGCCGCGATCCTGGCCGGGATCCATCGCGGCATCCGCGAGCAACGTGACCCCGGCGCCCCGGTGGAAGGCAACGGCTATGCCCAGGCCAAGACGCTGCTGCCCACCGACTGGCTGACCACCCTGCGCGCACTGGAGGCTTCCAGTTGGGCACGGGAAGCGTTTGGCAGTGAGTTCCTTGGCGTGTACCTGGCGGTAAAACGCGCCGAATACCGCCAGTTCATGGGCGAGGTCGGGGAGCAAGACTGGCGGTGGTATTTGCATCAGGCGTGATCGATCGGGTGGCAATCACGGTTTCGACCTTTTTTTCACGTTGCGCTGGTTAAGCTGCGAATCAAGGTCGTTCACAGCCGTTTCACCCATATGAGCCCGCGATGTCGCCACACACGCCTTCCTCCATCGAGATTGAATACGCCGAGCGCTGTGGTCGTGAGCACGCCAGGGTCTGCGGCGACACGCGCCCGCCCGGGCTGACGCAGCGCCTGGCGGCCTGGCGCAGCGAGTGGTTGGTGCGTCAGGCCTTGAAGGTTGCGGGTGAGCCGGGCCTTATCCTCGACCTGGCCTGCGGGTCGGGGCGCTTCTGGCCGGTGCTGGCCGAACACGTCAACCGGGTTATCCTGGCGTCGGACAACTCCCAGGACATGCTCGACCACGCGCTTACCCACCACGCGGCGGCGTTGCTCAAGCGGGTCAAGACATTCCAGGGGTCGGCGTTTTCCATCGGCTTGTCGGCGAATGCGGTGGACTGCATTTTCTGCCTGGAATTGTTTCGCCATGTGCCCGGCAGTGAAGAGCGCCAGGCGTTGCTGCGCGAGTTTCATCGGGTCAGCCGCGACTCGGTGATTGTCTCTGTGCCTTCTCGTACAAGCGTTGAGGACGAGTTCCGCCAGGCCGGTTTCAAGGTCCTGAGCCATCACGAGTTCATGCCGGGCTCCAACCTGTGGCGGGTCTACGTTCTTCGTAAGAGAGGATAACTCCCGCCTGTCGGACTATTCTTCATCTCCTGTCTGAGTTTTCATGGTCGGCTGTGCACTGCGGATGCTCGCTAGCCCCTTTCGCGATATATACTGCGCGCCATTCTTCAAGGGAGAGCCGTGTGGCCATCGATATTCACTGGATCTGCGACAACGATAGCCTCGGCCAGCATTGCGCCGAATGGCAGCAGTTGCCATTCGTCGCCCTCGACACCGAATTCATGCGGGTCGACACCTTTTACCCCATTGCCGGGCTGATCCAGATCGGTGATGGCGTGCGCGCTTACCTGATCGATCCCCTGACCATCGACAACTGGCAACCCCTGGCTGCGCTGCTGGAGAACCCGGCGGTGATCAAGGTGCTGCATGCCTGCAGCGAAGACCTCGAAGTATTGCTGCGCCTGACCGGCAGCCTGCCCGCGCCGTTGTTCGACACCCAATTGGCGGCGGCTTACCTGAACCTCGGTTTCTCCATGGGCTACTCGCGCCTGGTGCAAGCCGTGCTGGACATTGAGCTGCCCAAGGGCGAGACCCGTTCGGACTGGCTGCAGCGGCCGTTGTCCGAGACCCAGGTCAGCTACGCCGCCGAAGACGCGGTGCATTTGGCCGAGGTCTATACGCGGCTGCGTCCGCAACTGTCCGACGACAAGTACGCCTGGGTCCTGGAAGACGGTGCCGAGCTGGTCGCCAACCTGCGCCGCGAAGTCGACCCGTACGAGGTGTACCGCGACGCCAAGCTGGCGTGGAAACTGTCCCGTGCCCAGCTCGCCGTGCTGCGTGAACTGTGCGCCTGGCGCGAGCAGCAAGCCCGCGCGCGTGACTTGCCGCGCAACCGTATCATTCGCGAACACTCGCTGTGGCCCCTGGCCAAATCCCAGCCGGATAACCTCGCCGCCCTGGGCAAGATCGAAGACATGCACCCGCGTACCGTGCGTCAGGACGGCCAGTTCCTGCTGGACCTGATCAAGCGTGCCGGCAGCGTGCCCATGGACCAATGGCCGCCCGCCGTTGCCGAGCCTTTGCCGGTGGATGCCGCCGCACTGATCAAGCAACTGCGCGCCCTTGGCCAGGCTGAGGCCGAACGCCTGGACATGGCGCCGGAACTGATGCTGCGCAAGAAAACCCTCGAAGCCCTGGTCAAGAGTGGCTACCCCGATGGGCCTTACCAATTGCCAGACTCGCTGCGTGGCTGGCGCCGCGAGTTGATGGGCCAGGCGCTGCTCGACAGCCTGGCCACCGCCGGAGAACAGCCTTGAAACGTATTTGCTCCATCTACCGCAGCTCCAAACGCACCGGTATGTACCTCTATGTACTCAAGAGCGATGCCCTTGAACGTGTGCCTGAAGCGCTGATCACGATTTTCGGCAAGCCGGCCCACGCGTTTGACCTGGTGCTGACGCCCGAGCGCAAGCTGCAACAGGAAGACATCGTGCAAGTCCTGGAAAACCTCGACAAACAGGGCTACCACCTGCAAATGCCGCCGGCCGAGGACGAGTACATCGAACACTTGCCCGAAGAGCTGCTGCGCCGCAACGACCCGATGTGATCGACCGGTGCCCCATCCGGGGCACTCGCTTCAATGGAATCGTATAAGTGGGCGGTGGCCGTAAGGATGCGGGCGGCCGTCCGTACTGTTTTTGAAAGGTTTTATGCATGCGTGTTCTGATTGCTGAACAGGATCACCCGCTCTACGCCCAATTGCTCGGCGAAGTGGCACCGGACCTTGAAGTGCTGACCAGCGGCGACTCGGCCGAGTTGTCGCGCCTGGCCGCCGATTGCCCGGTATGGCTGGGCCAGCCGGACCTGTTGGCGACGCTGCTGCGCCAGGGCCATCACCCGCAATGGCTGCAATCGACCTGGGCCGGTATCACCCCGCTGCTGGCCGAGGGCCTGCCGCGGGATTATCGACTGACCCGTGCCGTGGGTATCTTTGGCCAGGTCATGGCTGAATTCGTGCTCACCTACATGCTCGGCCATGAGCGCGAAGTACTGGCGCGCCTGGTGAGTCAGGTCGAGCGCAAATGGGACAACCGCATGGGCCAGAGCCTGGCCGGGCGCAAGGCGTTGATTGTCGGCACCGGCGATATCGGCCAGCGTGTTGCCGAGTTTCTCGTGCCGTTTGGCGTGAAACTGTACGGTATCGCCAGTACTGCACGTGAGCAGGCGCCGTTTATCGAGGTGGCCGGGCTCGACCAGTTGGGCCGTCTGGTGGGCGAGGTGGACTACGTGATCAACCTGCTGCCCAACACGCCGAGCACCCACGACCTGTACGACGCGTCGCTGTTCAAGCAATTCAAGCCGACCGGGCTGTTTATCAACGTCGGACGCGGGGTGGCGGTGGTGGATGCCGACCTGGTCGAAGCCTTGAAGGAAGGACACCTGGCCGGTGCAGTGATCGATGTTTGCCGCCAGGAGCCGTTGCCGCAACGGCATCCGTTCTGGACCGCCTGGGGGCTGTTGCTGACCGGGCACAGTTCCGCGCCGACCTCGCCGGAATTGATGGTGGAACTGTTTGTGCAAAACCTGCGGGCGTACCAGGCCAAGAACGCATTGCGCGGGGAAGTGGATTTCGACCGCGGTTACTGATCACGCCTCACCGTCCCGCTGGAACCGTTTTGCCGGGTTCCAGCACCAAGAGTGACTCCTTGGCCACGGACGCTGAACACCATGACCGCTATCGACGCTGCTCACCGCGTTTCCGCCCCGCTTGTTCAAGCGGGCAATGCGAATACTCCCCTCCCGGCCGTCACCGGTCCAAGTGAAACAGCCACGGTCGCACCGGCACCTGCTCCCGTACTGGGTAATTTCGGCGGGGCGCTGTCCTGGCCGGTTCCGCTGACTGAATCGCAGCGGCAAGCCATCCTCGACCTGATGCCGGACAGTCGCAAAGGCGTGCTGGGGGATTTGCTCAGCGGTAGCGCGGTGACCGACGCCGACTTGAAAACCCTGGCACTTGCCCTGCAAAAACTGCTGGCTTCACCCAAAGCTCAGGCACTGAAGCAGGTCATCCAGAGTGAACTCGGTGGTTTGCCGACAGACGCGAGCAACCAGGATTACGTGATCGCCGCTCTCCAGCTAGGGCTGGATCCGCTGAACTCGATCCACGGATTTATCCGGGGGCAAAGCGGCTACCGGGGGCAGCCAGCTTCAGTGGTGATCGAAGGCGTGGGTGCCCATCTGGTCGAACAAGGGCGGGCCACGCCTCAAACCGCGACATTTGCGGCGCGCTTGCTCCTTGCCTTGAGGGCTCCCGAGTTTCTGGTCAAGGACATCCCCGCCAATGTGACTTACGGCAGCCTCATCTGGGCGCAACTGGCGATGGCGGTCGACAGGGTCGAAGCCGATTCGCCTGGGGCCACGCCCGCTATGAGTTATACCGAAGTCCTGGCGAAGGCCGGCCAGACCGGTTCTGACGGCCTGGATACCCAGCATGTGCAGCGTAAGGCGTTGACCGACTGGGCACTGGCCAACGGCGTGCTCGATGCCTCATCGACGTTGACCGACAGTGACCTGGAACGCGCGCGCAACGCCTACAACAGCCAATTGAGCACGCTGATGAACGCCAGCGCCGCCGTGCAGACCGAGATTCCCAGTCGCCGGGCGATGGCCCTGGCTCGACTCCAGGAATGTTTTCCCGGTGTGGACCCGAGTGTGTTCGAGATCCGTGATATCCAGAAAGCCTGGCTGAGGCCGGGACGTCCTGGGCTCTTTCCAGGCATGCATTCCATGCTCGATATCGTGATGGAGGGTGCGCCGCTGGGCCACGAAGAGCATTGGATCTCCAAGAATCCCCGCATCCCGGTCAAACGGTTCTGCCACCTGTATGAAGGCGGTACCTTCAAGGTGGCCGAGGATTTCAAGCGCCAGTATGACCTGGCTATCCAAGCCCATGAAGACGGGCACAAGGGCCTGGTCAGTTACCTCGTTTCCACCTTGCCGCAGGAAGACAGGAACAACTTCAAGCACGGCAAGCTCGAGTTCTTCCATACCAACGAATACACCATGGCCACGGATTTCCTTACCCCGCTGGCCCTCAAGACGCGCGGGCATACCCTGCATGTCAAGACAACGCGGGGTGGAGAGGTCAACGTCTATGAGATTGATACGCGCAGCGGCACGATACAAAAACAGAATCACTTGAGGGGGCGCTATACGGAGCCTTACACCGCCAGGAACATGGAGTCCAGGACCGCGAACGTCGTCAGTAAAACCGTGCTCTTTGACACCTTGAGTCCGGCACAAGGGACCAGTGGCAAGCGATTCGATGCCATCGGCGAAGTGTTCGCCAGGTCCCTGGACTTGAAAAACGAAGACGTGTTGGCGTATGCCAGAGGTGTCACCTCCTACGATGAAAACCGCGCCACCAACCAGGCTGTCGGAGAGTTCTTCTTGAACCTGATCCCGTTCAGGTCGGCCATCGTCAACTTCATCAAGGGTAACTATGGTGAGGGAGCCGTTGACCTGGCGCTGGATGTGGTCGGTCTGTTGACCTTGGGGGCCGGCAAGGCCGCCCAGGCCGGCAAAGCTTTTTCCAAGGGTGTGACCAGCATTCGCGGACTGTCGAAAGCGCTGCGTTTTGTTGGCCTGACAGCCATTGAAGCCTTCAACCCGGCGGCGGGGCTTGGGGATCTGGTGGTGGGAAGCGGCTGGCTGTTGTACAAAGGCGGCCGCGTGGGATTACGGGGCCTCAATAAGCTTACGGGGCGCAGCGCAAGCTATGACGTGCTGAAGGCCGCGAGCCAACAGCATGGCGTGGCCGCCACCGGGACATTCAAGGTGGCCGGCCAGACAGTGGAAGGCGGCGCGGTGCTCAAGGACGGCAAGTGGTATAGCTTTGATGCGGACCGGATGCAGGCCTATGGCAGCCCGCTGGAAGACTTCGCCGCCAAAGCGCGCGCTGTGGACGGTGCTATTGCCACCGTTGAAGTTGCGCCTGGCCGTGAGCTGAGCAACACGCTGTTTCGCGAGTACAGGGTGTCTGAATCCAACCTTGCCGGGCGCACGCGCAACAGCCAGGGCGTGTATAGGGCGGCGGATGGGCACACCGCGCATATCCGGCATATCGACAGCAGTGGCCAGGCGGCGGTCTATGAAGTGCGTGAGGTCACCCGCACGCCTGAAGGCGTGGTCCAGGCGCGGATCTACAGTGCCAATCGGCAGACCCCGCTGCTGGTGCAGCATGTGCAGGGCGACCAGTGGATGCGCTTGGGGGTAAGGGGTGGGAACCCGCCCAGCGTTGCATCGGACCTGGGGCGGATGATGGGCGGGGGCTCCGAGAGCCGTCTTTATGAAAGTCTCGACGGCATTCATGTCTATAAGGAAACCCGGGAGCCGGGCCATGTAAAAGTGCCTGATTACTTCGAGCGGCAAGCGGCTTGCCTGAATGAGTATTACGGCGAAGGGTTTGCCATGACGCTGTTCGAAAACGGCCGCGGCTATATAAAAATGAAAAAGATCGACGGAGTCGCGCTGGATGCCATTGCGCCGCGCAGTTTGCCGAAAAAAGCACAGCAGGCACTCGATGAGATGTTGGCGGACCTGCAGAAGAAAGAGATGTTTCCCAACGATGTGCAGTTGTCCAACTTCATGTATTCGGCGAAGGAAAACAAAGTCTACCCGGTGGATTTCGACTTTCCGCCCAAGGATGTCCTGCACTTTGATGAGTCGACGTTTGCGATACACCGGGATGACTTCCTGCGTGACGCCGACAAGCTCAGGGCGCAGTTCCGTCAGCTGATCGCGTAGATCGCACAACTGCCCCCTCGGGGGCAGTGTTCACCGGGCGCTACAGGCTGAAGTCACCTTCGGACACCAACTCGCTCAGTGGCTTGCGTGGGCTTGGCGCTTCACGGCTTTGCAGGTACTCCGGCAGGCTCGATTTGTCCCCCAGCTTGCCAACCGCCACGGCGGCATGCAGCGCATAGCCCTCCGGGATCTTCAGCTCTTTGCGGGTCAGTTCCTGATCGAAGCCGGCCATGCCGTGGGTGTGCCAACCGCTGAGGCTGGCCTGCAGCGCCAGGTGGCCCCAGGCGGAACCGGTGTCGAAGGTGTGCCACAGCGCCGGGGTTTCTTCCGTGGCGCCGGGGGCGGTGAAGTCGGTTTTCGAGGCGATGATCACCAGGGCCGACGCATGTTGCGCCCAGCCACGGTTGAATTCATTCAGCAAACCCAGGAAGCGCTCCCAGTCCGGTGTGTCGCGGCGCGCATAGAGAAAACGCCAGGGTTGCGAGTTGTAGGCGGAAGGGGCCCAGCGTGCGGCTTCGAAAAAGCTCAGCAGGGTTTCCTTGGAGATGCTCTCGCCGGTGAAGGCGCGAGGCGACCAGCGGTCGGTGAACTGGGTGTGGATCGGATAGTCGGCAACACGTGTCATGGAGCAGTTCCTGATCGTCAATTCGGCCCTCAAAGCTACTGCGCAGCCACTAGACTGACAAGTGTTGTAACACCGCCAGTCGTAAGCGCTTGGATCCCGCAGCCGTGGGCACTAGACTGGCGGCCTTTTCACCTACCGATACTGATGTAGAGCCATGGCCGCCAAAGTCGAACCTTTCTGGATACGCAAAACCCTCGAACACCTCGACCAGGAGGAGTGGGAGTCGTTGTGCGACGGCTGTGGCCTGTGCTGCCTGCAAAAGCTTGAAGATGAAGACGACAACAGCGTCTATTACACGCGTATCGCCTGCAAACTGCTCGATCTCAAGACCTGCCAGTGCACCGACTACCCCAACCGTCGTGCATCGGTGCCCGATTGCATCCAGCTCACCCCGGGCCAGGCCGACCAGTTCAAATGGCTGCCACCCACCTGTGGTTACCGCCTGGTCAGCGAGCGCAAGGACTTGCCGCTGTGGCACCACCTGGTGTGCGGCGACCGTGATGCCGTGCACCATGAACGCATTTCCCAGTCCGGGCGCATGCTCAGCGAAGGCAGCGTGCCCGAGGACGACTGGGAGGATTACCTGATTTTCCGCGCGGGCTGAGAGGGGAGTATGTATGAGGGTGGGAACCAAGCTGGCGGCGAGCCTGGTGTTGTTGCTACTGAGTCAGCCTGGATGGTGCGCGAAGAAAGTCGACCTGGATTATCACGTCAAACTGCTGCCCCAGAGCGATCAGGCCGAGGTACGCCTGAGCCTGTCCCAGGGCTCGGCGGTGCGCAGCCTGAACTTCGACCTGGGTCGCGACGGCGACTACAGCGACTTCAAGGCCGACGGCCAGTGGAGCGTCAAGGAACACCGTGGCCTGTGGCAACCCAGCGCCGACAAGGCCAGCCTGACCTACCGCGTGCGCCTCACCCACGCGCGCAAGCCGGGTATCTATGAAGCGCGGATGACACCAAGCTGGGCGCTGTTTCGCGGCGATGACCTGGTGCCGACGGCGCGGCTCGACCAGCAGGACGGCGTCGAGTTGGTCTCGCGCCTGGTGTTTGAACTGCCGGACGGCTGGAAAAGCGTCGAAACTGCCTGGCCCCGAATCGGCAAGAACAAGTTCCGCATCGACAACGTGTCGCGCCTGTTCGACCGGCCCACCGGCTGGATGCTTGCCGGCAACCTTGGCAGTCGTCGCGTACGCCTGGGCGAAACCGACGTCACCGTGGCTTCGCCCAAGGGCCAGGCCATGCGCCGTATGGATGTGCTGACGTTGCTGACCTTCGTCTGGCCGCAGGTGGAAACGGCTTTCCCGCGTCACCCGGCCAAGCTGCTGGTGGTGGGTGCCAGCGACCCGATGCGACGTGGTGTGTTTTCGGCGCATGACTCGATCTACCTCAACAGCCGCACGCCGCTGGTCAGCGAAAACGGCGGCAGCCCGCTGATTCGTGAAGTGGTGCAGGCGATAGGGCGTTTCAACGATCACGACACCAGTGATTGGATCAGCGAGGGCTTGGGCGAATATTACGCAATCGAGTTGCTGCGCCGCGCCGGCGGCATCACCGATGAGCGTTACCAGGCGATACAGGCGCGCTTGGCGAAGGAAGGCAAGGACGTGACCAGCCTGCGTGGCGAGCACGTCAGCGGCGCGACAGTGTCACGGGCGGTGGTGCTGCTGCAGGAGCTGGATCGCGAGATCCGCGTGAAGACTCATAACAAGCGGTCGCTGGATGACCTGACGCAAGCGGTGATGCGGGCCAGCCGCATCACCACGGCGGAGTTTGTGCAGTTGGCTGAAAGCATCATCGGCGAGTCGTCGGTGGTGCTGGACAGCAAGCTGCTGCGTTAGACGCTGGTTTTGGTGGCCTTCTCGGCCGCCACTTCGGCCTTGGTCTTCAAGTTCTTCAACTCTGCGCCGGCACGCTCGATCTTCGTACGCACGCTGTTCATTTCCTGGCGGCCCTGTTCCAGCTTGTCCTTGAGCGAACTGTGCCCGGTAAAGCCACGGGCCAGCGCCACGCCGCCGATCGCCACCTGGATCAGGCCGAAAATCCCACCCCGGCGCAGGCCTTTGCCCACCATCATCACACCACCGGCCACCGAGCCGATGCGTTCCCAACCGTGCACGTTCTGCCTTGGCTGAGTCTCGAAGGGGGTGTGTTCGATGATAGGTCGCAAGGTTTTGCTGTCGCTCATGATCTGTCTCCAACAAGGGCTATTGATAATTAGCTGACTGCCCGCAGACGCTGGATGTTCCCGAAATATCAGTACTTGGGGCCTGAACGGGTGTTGTTGCCCTTGGCCAGGCGGTCGTAAAGGACCACGTTGACCGTGGCGGCGAGGTTCATGCAACCGGTGGTCGGGATGTAGACCACGTCTTCGCACCAGTCGCGGATCTCTTTATCCAGCGAGCCGTCTTCGGGGCCGAAAATGTACAGCGCACGGTCGGGGTGGGTGTACTCAGGCAGCGGGCGGGCGCCTTCCACCAGCTCCACGGCGACGGGGATGCAACCCAGGGGCAGAATCTTTTTCAGGTCATCGATGCCGATCAGCGGAATGTCGTGATGGACCTTCTTGGTGTCGGTGATGAAATCCCGGGCGCGCTCGTAGCGCACGCCGGTGTAGAACACCGAGGCCACGCCGTAGCAACCGGCGGCGCGCATGACCGAGCCGACGTTTTCGGGGGATTTGGGGTTGTACAGACCGATGCAGCTGTAGCGTTTATTGCCCACGGGGAAGGGTGCCTTGGAGAAAAACGGCGATTATACGGCCTTGGGGGGATGTGTTGCTTGGACGATCGCCATCGGGGGGCAAGCCCCCTCCCACACTAGGCCTGCGTACGCCGGTCAGAATGTGGGAGGGGGGCCTGCCCCCGATGAGGCCGGTGCTAACAACAATGGACTATCAGTCGTCTTTCTTCATCAACCCCGCCAACGCCGCAAACGGGTTATGCGTGGCTTTGGCAATCGTCGGGCTGCTGGTGGAGCCTTCGCCAAAGTACTGCTGGTCGGTGTAGCGCGAGTGTTCGTTGTCGTGGCAGTACAGGCACAGCAATTCCCAGTTGGAACCGTCCTGGGGATTGTCATCATGATTGTGGTTGCGGTGGTGTACCGTCAGTTCGCTCAGGCGTTTGCCCGAGAATTCACGGGCGCAGCGGCCGCACACGTGGGGGTACATCTTCAAGGCTTTGTCGCGGTAGCCCATTTCCCGGTCGCGCTGGGCATCGGCAAGGATGCGATCCAGCTTGGCGGTGTGGGAGGGCGGGTTGGTCGAGCTCATCATGGCTCCTGGCTATTTTGTGGTTCACGGATAGGGTTGATTCTAGCCGCTCGCGACGTAAATAACCGCTTCACTTTACTCATAAGGATCTGAAACTCATGCGTCTGCATCCATGGACTGTTGCACTGTTGTTGTGTGGGGTAGTTGCCCACGCCGAAGCGTTCTCCACGCCAAAACCCGGACAAGTGATCGAGGTGGCCCTCGAACAACTGCACCCGACCCAGGCCGTGGTGGGCTTCGACCAGATTTACTACAGCCTGGGGCTGTTCGCGGACAAACCCGCCAAGGTCTTCGATGAATACTGCGAGACCAACGGCCAGGGCGAAGCCGACAAGGTGCCCAAGGGCGCGGACTTGCACCAGCCGTCGAGTTTTACCTGCCAGGACCCGGTCGGCACCCATCCCGACGACATGAAAACCGTGGTAGTCGGCCCCGGCGGCCAGTTGTACCTGACCGATGGTCACCATAGCTTCACCACCTTGTGGGAAGTCCCTGGTGGAGGCCCTCGCTTGAACATGTGGGTCAAGGTCACGGATGACTTCAGCAACAGCCCGGATATGAAGAGCTTCTGGCTGCGCATGCAAGCGGCGCGCAAGGTCTGGCTCAAGGACAGCCAGGGCCAGACCCTGCCGCCCGAGCAGTTGCCGGCACACCTGGGCTTCAAGAACCTGCAGGACGACACGTTCCGCAGCCTGGTGTATTTCACCCGCAAGGCCGCCTATGGCAAACCTGAGGCTGGCGAGGTCGCACCGGAGTTCCTGGAGTTCTACTGGGGCAATTGGCTGCGCACTCAAATTGACTTGGGCAAGTACAACCTGAACAAGAAGGGTGGTTACAAGGACGCCATCGAAGCCGTCGCCAAGCGCATGGTCAGCCTGGCGCCCGGCTCACAGGTCGGCGACAGCGGCTTTACCGCCCATCAACTGGGCGGCATGACCAGGCTCGACCGTAACGAACTGGAAAAGACCTTCGACAAAAAAGTGCCGTACGTGATCGATTACCGCAATTCCCTGCGCTAACCGATCACACCTTCTGTGCAATCCAGATGGTGTGCCGCGTGCCCTTGTTGCCATGGGCAAACACCTGGACTTCCTCGGCCTTGAAACCGGCCTTGCGCAGTTTGTCGCTGAACAGCTTGTCGGCGCTGGCCGACCACACGGCCAGCACGCCCTTGGGGCGCAGGGCCTTGGCGCAGGCGGCCAGGCCACCGGCGGAGTAAAGCCAGCTGTTGGCCTTTTGCGTAAGGCCTTCGGGGCCGTTGTCCACGTCCAGCATGATCGCGTCAAAACCCTGGGGCTCGGCCTGCAGCACCTTGGCGACATCCTCCAGGCGGATCACCGTGCGTGGGTCCAGCAGTGGCCGGCCGGATTTTTCTCCCAGCGGCCCACGGTTCCATTCCACGACTCCCGGCACCAGTTCTGCCACGACCACCTCGGCGGTCTTGCCCAGGTGTTTGAGCGCCGAAGCCAGGGTGAACCCCATGCCCAGGCCACCGATCAGCACCCGCGAATCCGGACGCCCGGCAACTTTGCGGCAGGGAATTTCCGCAAGCGCATCTTCGGAGCCATGCATGCGCGTGTTCATCAATTGGCCGCCGTCACCGCCCTGGATCTTGATGACAAAATCTTCACCGTATTCGAACAGGCACAAGGCACCGCCGTTGTCGGGGATCGGGGTGGTGTCGAGCAGAACGAAACGTTTCATGGAAATCTCATTGGGAAGGGCATTCTTGCGCGGTTGGGAGTAGCCTTGTGACATTCCGGTCAGGCCATGGAGCCATCGATGAAGTGCAGCATTCTAACGGTCATTGTGTTGAGCGCGCTCGCCTGTGGTGCGACGCAGGCTCAGGAGTTGCAAACCGTACCGGTCGCGCCCGCCCCGACGCCAGGCGCGCCGGGCACCCCGACGCCGACGTTGTACCCGCAAGTCACCCCGCCTGCCGTGCCCAAGACCAACGGTTCGCCACCACTGGTGCCTATCGTGCTGCCCACGCCGCCGAAGGACCAGACGGTGCCCGGCCTGCTGCAAAACGACAGCAAGCCGAAGTCGCCGGGCGGTTAAAACTGTTGCGACAGTAACTGCCCGTCGGCCATGCGCAGGCGCTTGGACAAGGCGATGGCTATCGCGCGGATGATCTTGGCGGCGATCCTGGGCGCTTCGTTGAGCATCTTTTCCAGGGAATCCCGGCCCAGGTTCAGCAGCACGCAGTCACTGGCCGCCACGCAACTGGCGGAACGCCGCTCGCCGTCAAGTACCGCCATTTCACCAAAGGCCCGGCCGCTGCGCAGGGTAGCGATGGTCAGGCGCTGGCCGTCATGATTGGTTTTCTGCACCGCCACCTGGCCACTGTGGATGATGCACATGAAGGTGCCGGCGTCCCCTTCGAGGAAGATCGCTTCGTCACGGGCAATGCTGCTGATGTTGAAGTAGCCGGCAGCGACGTAAAAGTCTTCCGGCAACAGCGGGTCGAACAGGCCGCAATCCATGAGCATGTCGCGGATTTCGGTATTCATTAATGTCGGTAGTGCCATGGCTGCAATCTTGATCCATCAATCAGTAGGCGGTCCTGTGGTCAGACAGGACCGCCCGGCTAAGTTCCTTAAACCAGCCCCAGCGCCTTGAACACAAATCCATATTCGAGCGCTACGTCACGTAATCCCTGGTAACGACCGCTCATGCCACCGTGGCCGGCGCCCAGTTCGGTCTTGAGCAGCAGCAGGTTGTCGTCGGTCTTGGTGTCGCGCAACTTGGCGACCCATTTGGCGGCCTCCCAGTATTGCACGCGGCTGTCGTTGTAGCCGGCGATCACCAGCAGGTGCGGGTAGGCCTGGGCGCTGACGTTTTCGTAAGGCGCGTAGGCCTTGATGCGCTCATATACTTCGGGCTCTTGCGGATTGCCCCACTCGTCGTACTCGGTGATGGTCAGCGGCAGCTCGGGGTCGAGCATGGTGTTGAGCACGTCGACGAACGGCACTTCGGCAATCGCCGCCTGGAACAGCGCCGGGCGCTGGTTGAGCACGGCGCCGATCAACAGGCCGCCGGCGCTGCCGCCGCTGATCACCAGTTGCCTGGATGTTGTCAGGCCCTCGGCGATCAGGTGTTCGGCACAGGCGATAAAGTCGCTGAAGGTGTTTTGCTTGTGTTCCTGCTTGCCGTTGCGATACCAGGCCTCGCCCAGCTCGCCACCACCGCGCACGTGGGCGATGGCAAACGCTACGCCCCGGTCCAGCAGGCTCAGGCGGGCGTGGGAGAACCAAGGGTCGAGGCTCGAACCGTAGGCGCCGTAGCCGTACAGGTACAGCGGTGTGGGCTTGCCGAGCTGGTCGCGCTTGACCACCAGGCTGATCGGCACCCGGGTGCCGTCCGCGGAGGTGGCCCACAGGCGCTGGCTCACGTAGTCGTCGGCGTTGAACACGCCCAGTACCGGGGTCTCCTTGAGCACCTGTTGTGCACCGTTGGCCAGTTCCAACTGGCGGACCTGGGCCGGGCGGTTCAGGGCTTCGTAGCGCAGGCGGATTTTGTCGCTGACAAACTCCAGGCTGTTCTGTACGTAGAGGCTATAGGCTGCGTCGGGCAATTCCACGCGATACACCGGCAATCCTTCCGGGTGCACCTCGATCACCGGCAGGCCGCCGATGCGCAGGCTCAGGGTCATGGCGCTGGTGTTGAGACTGACGCCGTCGAGCATCACGTCATCACGATGAGGGATCAGGTTCTGCCATTCGCCTTCGGTCGGCACGTCGCCAATGTCGGTGGCCACGAACAGCGCGTAGTTGATGCCATCCCGGTTGCTGCGGATAAACCAGGTCCACGCGCCATTCAGCTGACCGTGATCGACATCGTACTCATGGTCCTCGACCCGTGGTGCCAGGCAGGTGAACGCCAGCTGCGGTTGGTCGGCATCCAGCGCCCAGACTTCGCTGGTGGTCTTGCTGCCCAGCGACAGCAGCAACTGGCGTTCGGAGCTGGAACGGTAGCAATGCAGGAAGAAACGCCCGTCGGGCTCGTGGAACACTTCCTGCGCCGCCGTGCCATCCAGGCGATAGCGATAGAGTTTGTGCGGGCGGTGCGTGTCGTCTAGTTCGCCGAAGAACAGCGTCAGGCTGTCATTGGCCCAGGTCATGCTGCCGTCGCAGTCTTCAAACTCCAGCTCGCTGACCTTGCCGGTGGCCAGTTCCTTCACGTACAGGGTGTAGATCTCTTCGCCACTGGTATCGAGGCTGTAGGCCAGGCGCTGGTGGTCGGGGCTGATGCTGAACGCGCCGAGGGAGAAGAAACCGCCATTGGCCAGTACGTTCGGGTCCAGCAACAGCTCTTCGCTGCTGTCATCCACCTGGTTGCTGTCATCCGCCGGGCGGCGGCAGCGGTAGTGGCGGGCGTACTCGTCACCGGCGGTGGTGCGGGTGTAATACAAGTACGGCCCCCACGGCGAGGGCAGGGACAGGTCGGTTTCGAGGATGCGGCCCTTGATCTCTTCGAACAGGCTGTCGCGCAGCGCCTTCTGGTCGGCGAGTTGCGCTTCCTGCCAGGCATTCTCGGCCTTGAGGTAATCGAGCACCTCGGCGCTGTCGCGCTCTTGCAGCCAGGCGTACGGATCGGGGCCTTGGGCCTTGCGGGCAATCGGAGCAGTCGATACAGGCATAGGATTGATCTCTATCTGGCAGACGGTGGCAGGCATTGCAGCCGCGACACGCAAAAGCCGTTATCATAGCCGCCTGTTTGCCAACCTTGCCATGGACACCATGACCGAGAACGACTATCTGACCGCTTGGGGCCTTTACGCCTTCGCCGCTTTGGGCTGCCTGTTGGTGTGGTGGCGCATGACCCGCTGGATCTGGCGCTGGTTGCGCGAGCCGCTGCAATTGCTGATGGCGGTGCTGCTGTTGAGCCCGACCATCGTCGACCCGGTCAAGACCCAGTTCGCGCCGGCGGTGGCCATCACCGCCCTCGATCTGGTGCTCAAGGTCGGCAATAACGCCTGGCGGGCCATCTCCGATCTGTTCATGTACACCATGATCGCCTTTGGCGTGTACCTGGTGTTCGTGTTGATCCGCTGGCCCATCGAGCGTGCCGCCAAGGCCCGTCGCGAGCGCAAGGCCGCCGCCGATGCGGCCCTGGCCGCCGAGCCGGATCAAGATGAAGACGACGTGCCCTTCCGCCGTCCTGCACCCGTGAGCGGTATGCGCGTCGAACCGCGCCTTTAACGTCGTCCGCCCTGCAGCGAGAGCCCTGGCATGTGTGAATTATTGGGCATGAGTGCCAACGTCCCCACCGACATCGTGTTCAGCTTCACCGGGCTGATGCAGCGCGGTGGGCGCACCGGCCCCCACCGTGACGGTTGGGGCATCGCGTTCTACGAAGGCCGTGGCCTGCGTCTGTTCCAGGACCCGGCCGCCAGCAGTGAGTCGGAAGTCGCGCTGCTGGTGCAGCGTTATCCCATCAAAAGCGAAGTGGTCATCGGCCATATCCGCCAGGCCAATGTCGGCAAGGTCAGCCTGGCCAATACCCACCCGTTCGTGCGCGAACTGTGGGGCCGCAACTGGTGCTTCGCCCATAATGGCCAGTTGGCGGACTTCAATCCCCGCGCCACGTTCTACCGCCCGGTGGGCGACACCGACAGTGAAGCGGCCTTCTGCGACCTGCTCAACCGCGTGCGTGAAGCCTTCCCCGAGCCGGTGGACATCGAAAAAGTGCTGCCGGACCTGATCGCCGCCTGTGCCGAATACCGCAGCAAGGGCGTGTTCAACTGCCTGCTCAGCGATGGTGACTGGCTGTTCTGCTACTGTTCGACCAAATTGGCACAGATTACCCGGCGTGCGCCGTTCGGCCCGGCGCGCCTGAAAGATGTCGACGTGATCGTCGACTTTCAGGCCGAAACCACACCTAACGATGTGGTGACGGTGATTGCCACTGAACCTTTGACCGACAACGAAAACTGGACCCGCTACGAACCGGGCCAATGGAGCCTGTGGCGACGCGGTGAATGCGTCAGCCAGGGCATTACCGAGTAAGGATATCGCCCATGTTGCTCAGTTATCTGCGGTTGGTGCTGTTTGCGATTGGCCTGCTGATCGGCGTGCAAGTCCCGGGGTTTATCAACGACTATGCCAAGCGCGTCGAAGCGCACCTGATCGAGGCCCAGACCGGCCTCAGCGGGTTTGAAAACACCGCACGCCAGTTCTTCAACGGCGATTTGAAAGCGTTGGTGGCGCATTACCGCGCCAGTGATGACCCGGTGTTCCAGAGCGATGCCAACAGCCTGGGCGCCATGCTTGACCGCCAGGTGGCGTTGGACAAGCAATTCCAGGCCATGCAAGGCCCGTGGTACATCCGCGCCCTGCAGGTGGCGGTGGCGGCTGACCCGGATATCCGCCTGGAAACCTGGAACGGCTACAGCTACCAGATCCTGCTGACGCCCGAGGCCATGGGCTGGGGGCTGGGCGGGGCGATGCTGCTGTCGTTTGGTCTGGAATGCCTGTTCCGCCTGATCGACTGGGTGGTGCTGGGCGGCAAGCGCCTGCGCCAGAGCCGGCCGATCGAAGAGCGCGACCTCAAGGGCCTCTGAGACAAAATGTGGGGGGGGCTTGCCCCCTCCCACAGTTTTAATCCTGTGTCTTCAGTGAGGTTGTGTGCTCAGTAGCATCCGCTCTAGGCCAACCTCTTCGGCATACCGTGCAACCACCTTCTGGCACAGCCCCACAATCTCTTCCACCAACTCCACCCCCACGCGCCACGACACCACCACCTGCAAGTTCGGCAGCTTCTGCGCCATCGGCAACATCACCAACTCCCCACGCGCCAGTTCCTCGCTGACCAGCACCGGCGGCAGTGCGCCGATGCCGAAGCCATCGCGCAGCAGGCGGGTGATGGCCGACACCGAGTTCACACAGTTCATGCGTGGCGCGGCCACGCCGTTGGCTTGCATCAGGCTGATCACGTCCTGGTGCGGGTGGGAGTTTTTCGAGTAGGTGATGATGCGCTCCTGGGCCAGTTCGGCGAGGGAAGCGTAGTCGCGGTTGTAGATCGACTGGCTGGCGACGATCCAGGCCATGGGGTGGCTGGCCAGTTCCAGGCTGCGCACGGTTTCCAGGCGCAGCAGGTCGGTTTGCAGGATCAGGTCGAGGAAGCCTTTTTGCAGCTGATCGCTGAGGTTCAGTGCAGTATCGGCGACCAATTCGATTTCCACGAGGGGGAAGTGGTCCATCAATTCCGCCACCAAGGGGCTGAGCCAGGTATGGATCACCGTGTCCATCGCACCGATGCGGATGCGCCCGACCTTGCTGCTGGTGGTCTCCAGGGACTGCTTCAGGCCCTGCATGGTCACCATCATCTGCTCGGCGTAATCCAGCACCTTCAAGCCTTCCGGGGTCAGGCTCACGCCCCGTGAGTCACGCAGAAACAACTTCACCCCCAACTCGCTTTCCAGCACCGCGATGCGGCTGGAGATCGAGGCCTGGGTGGTGAACAGCTTCTCGGCGGTCAGGCGGAAACTCTTGAGCTTGGCCACCCAGACGAAGGTTTCGAGGAACTTCAAATTCATGGGATCAACTTTTTCTTATGCATGGATCGGTTTTTATTAGTTGGACGCCGCACCGGGCCAGCGCCAAAAATCGAGCCATTGCACGATAAGCGCCGTTGGGGTGTCAGGACAAGTTGCGAGTTCTGCGTAAAAAATCCCACACTACAAGCAAACAAAGCCTACAGGAGCGACAGTCCGTGAGCCGTCTTTTACTCAATTGCGACATCGGCGAAAGCTTTGGCAACTGGACCATGGGTCTGGACGCCGAGGTCATGCCGTTCATCGATTGCGCCAACGTGGCCTGCGGTTTCCATGCCGGTGACCCGAGCATCATGCGCAAGACCGTCAGCCTGGCGCTCAAGCATGGCGTGCAAATCGGTGCACACCCGGCGTACCAGGACCTGCAAGGCTTTGGCCGTCGCTCCATGGCTTATACCCCGCAGGAAATCGAGGACCTGTTGCACTACCAGATCGGTGCGCTCGATGGTCTCTGCCGTGCCCAGGGCGGGCGGGTCAGCTACGTCAAGCCCCATGGCGCGATGTACAACGACATGATGGTCAACCCCGTGCAATTGCGCGCAGTGATCCAGGCCGTGGCGGCGTACGGCGAACTGCCGCTGATGCTGCTCGCTACCCGTGACAACAGCGCGGCCCAGGCCTTGGGCGCCGAATACGGTGTCACCCTGTGGTTCGAAGCCTTCGCCGACCGCGCCTATGACAACAAAGGGCACCTGGTGTCGCGGCAGTTGCCGGGCGCCGTGCACCATGATTCCGACACCATCGTGCAGCAAGCCCTGACCCTTGCCCGTGGTGAGGCGCTGATTGCCAGCGACGGCAGCCCGCTGCTCCTGCAAGCCAATACCCTGTGCGTGCACGGCGACAATGCAAGCTCGGTCGCGGCGGTACAGCGTATCCGCGAGGCATTGAAGCCAGCATGAAGCCACGGATTGAAGTGGTCGCCATCGACTGCCTGATGGTGCGCCTGTTTGATGCTATCGCCGAAACCAACATGCCGTGGATGCTCGCCGCTACCCAGCGCCTGCGCAGTGGCTTCGGCGCGGCGTTGGTGGACCTGGTGCCGTCCTATACCACTTTGATGGTGCACTACGACCTCGGCGCCGTGAACCCGGCCCAGGCGCGGGCACTGATCGAGCGGGCCCTTGCCGACCTGCAGCCGCAAGCCCAGGGCGGCGGCCAGTGCCATGTGCTGCCGGTGTGGTACGACTTGAGCGTCGGCCCGGAATTGACCTTGCTCAGCCAGCGCAGCGGTTTGGCTATAGACGAAGTGATCCGCCGCCACAGTGCCCACGAATACCAGGTGTTTGCCCTCGGTTTCGCGCCCGGCTTCGCCTTTATGGGGCTGGTGGATGAAGTTCTTGCCACGCCGCGTCTGAATACCCCACGCAAACGCGTAGCGGCCGGTAGCGTCGGCATCGCCGAACGACAAACCGCCGCCTACCCGGTGGTGTCGCCGGGCGGCTGGAACCTGATCGGCCGCACGCCGGCCAGGCTCTTCGACCGCGGGCGCGACGGCTACAGCCTGATGCAGCCCGGCGACACGGTGCGCTTCGAAGCGGTCGAGCGTGCTGAATTCATCAAGTTGGGTGGCGATGACACGCCGTTGGAGGCGCAGGCATGAGTCGCTTACTGATCGAGGCCAGCACGCCGTTGTGCCTGTTGCAGGACGCCGGTCGCTTTGGCGTACGCCACCTGGGCGTGACCCAGGGCGGGGCGCTGGACTGGGTGTCGATGTCCTGGGCCAACTGGCTGCTGGGCAATGCACTGGACGCGCCGGTGGTGGAAATCACCCTGGGCGGTTTCACCGTGCAGGCCGAGGATTATTGCCTGCTGGCCCTGGCCGGTGCAGACCTGGGCGCGTACATCGATGAACGCGCCATCAGCCCGGGCCGCAGTTTTATCCTGCAAAAGGGCCAGCGTTTGCGCTTCACCCAGCCGTTCAGCGGTGCGCGGGCCTATCTTGCGGCACCGGGCGGCTTTGATGCGCCGGCTGTGCTTGGCAGTTGCGCCACGGTTGTGCGTGAAGAGTTGGGCGGGGTGGACGGTTTCGGCAAGGCGTTGGCCGAGGGAGGGCGCTTGGTCTACTCCGGTACAGGTGGTGCAATGAAGGTGCTGAGTGCACCGGATTTGCAATCCGGTAAACCGTTGGAAGTGATCGTTGGCGCACAGATTGGCCAATTCAGCGGCCAGAGCCTATTCGACGCCTTCAACACCGCATGGGCCCTCGACAGCCGCGCCGACCGCATGGGGATGCGCCTGCTGGGCGCGCCGTTGCAATACCAGGGACCGTCGCTGATTTCCGAAGGCATTCCGCTGGGCGCGATCCAGGTTCCGCCGGATGGGCAGCCGATCGTGTTGCTCAATGATCGACAGACCATCGGTGGCTATCCGCGCCTGGGTGCATTGACGCCGTTGTCGCTGGCGCGGCTGGCGCAATGCTTGCCGGGGGAGACGGTGAGGTTGGCGCCGGTGGTGCAGGAGACGGCCCACCAGCAGCACATCGACTTTCTGAAGCGGTTCACCACGACCTGAAAAACACTGATGTCAAAATGTGGGAGGGGGCTTGCCCCCTCCCACATTGGATCTCCTACAGTATGGGGGGGGCGTTTATTTGGAGAGAAAGCGCATGCCTTCCTCAAGCCCGCGCAGTGTCAGCGGATACATCTGATCCTCCACCAACTCCCGCACAATCCCCGTCGACGCCGTATACCCCCAAGTGTCCTTGGGATACGGGTTGATCCAGATCAGCTTCTTGTACTTGGCCATGAAGCGCTGCATCCACACATACCCAGGCTCCTCGTTCCAATGCTCGACGCTGCCGCCGGCCTGGGTGATCTCATACGGTGCCATCGAGGCATCGCCGATAAAGATCACTTTGTAATCCGCGCCGTATTTGTGCAGCAGGTCCTGGGTCGAGGTGCGTTCCGAGGTGCGGCGTTGGTTGTTCTTCCACACTGATTCGTACACGAAGTTGTGGAAGTAGAAGTACTCCAGGTGCTTGAACTCGGTCTTGCACGCAGAGAACAGTTCTTCGCAGATCTTCACATGGGCGTCCATCGAACCGCCGATATCGAACAGCAACAGCAGCTTGATGGTGTTGCGCCGCTCCGGGCGCATCTGGATATTCAGCAAGCCGGCGTCGCGGGCGGTGTGGTCGATGGTGCCGTCGATATCCAGCTCTTCCGCCGCGCCCTGGCGCGCAAATTTGCGAAGGCGGCGCAGGGCGACCTTGATGTTGCGCGTGCCCAGTTCCACTTGGTCATCGAGGTTCTTGTACTCGCGCTGGTCCCACACCTTGACGGCCTTGCCCTGGCGCTTGCCGGCATCGCCGACGCGAATGCCTTCCGGGTTGTAGCCGCCGGAGCCAAACGGGCTGGTGCCACCGGTGCCGATCCACTTGTTGCCGCCGGCATGGCGCTCTTTCTGTTCTTCCAGGCGCTTCTTGAATTCCTCGATCAGCTTGTCGAGGCCGCCGAGGGACTGGATCTGCGCACGTTCCTCATCGGTCAGCGAGCGTTCGAACTCCTTGCGCAGCCACTCTTCGGGGATCAACGCCTGCAGGTGGTCGTCGAGCTTTTCCAGGCCGTTGAAATAGGCACCGAAGGCCCGGTCGAACTTGTCGAAATGCCGTTCATCCTTGACCAGGATCGCCCGGGCCAGGTAGTAGAACTCGTCCATGTCGGCAAAGGTCACGCGCTGCTTCAGCGCATTGATAAGGTCAAGCAGCTCGCGCACCGACACCGGCACCTTGGCGGCGCGCATCTCGTTGAACAGGTTGAGCAACATCAGCGATTACCGCGACGGCTCATGAACGCCAGACGTTCCAGCAACTGCACGTCTTGCTCGTTCTTCACTAACGCACCGGCCAGCGGCGGGATGGCCTTGGTCGGGTCGCGCTCGCGCAGCACCGCTTCGCCGATGTTGTCGGCCATCAGCAGCTTGAGCCAGTCGACCAGTTCGGAGGTGGAGGGCTTTTTCTTCAGGCCGGGCACTTTGCGCACGTCGAAGAACACGTCGAGCGCTTCGCTGACCAGGTCTTTCTTGATGTCCGGGTAGTGCACATCCACGATCTTCTGCAGGGTAGTGCGGTCGGGGAAGGCGATGTAGTGGAAGAAGCAGCGGCGCAGGAACGCGTCCGGCAGTTCTTTTTCGTTGTTGGAGGTAATGATGATGATCGGGCGTTTCTTGGCCTTGATGGTCTCGTCGATTTCGTAGACGTAGAACTCCATCTTGTCGAGTTCTTGCAGCAGGTCGTTGGGGAACTCGATGTCGGCCTTGTCGATTTCGTCGATCAGCAGGATCACTCGTTCTTCGGACTCGAAGGCCTCCCAGAGCTTGCCCTTCTTCAGGTAGTTGCGCACGTCGTGCACCTTGTCCACGCCCAGTTGCGAGTCGCGCAGGCGGCTCACCGCGTCGTACTCGTACAGGCCCTGGTGGGCCTTGGTGGTGGACTTGATGTGCCAGGTAATCAGCCTGGCACCGAAGGACTCGGCCAGTTGCTCGGCGAGCATGGTCTTGCCGGTGCCCGGTTCGCCCTTGACCAGCAGCGGCCGTTCCAGGGTGATGGCGGCGTTGACGGCCAGTTTCAGGTCATCGGTAGCCACATAGGCCTGGGTGCCTTCGAACTTCATCGGTGCTTCCTCGCATTCATCAATGCCGGGACTATACCGCGCAGCCCCGGCGACTGTGAACGCAGGTGGAATATTCAGTCTCTGAATGACCGGTCACATTCAATCCGCCGAAGGTTTGGGCTGTTCATACCGCGCATTGAACGCCTGGATAAACCCATTGCGCAAAATCGCCAAAAACGCCGAGAACGCGCTGACATTCTGCTGGTGCACGCTGCCACTGAGTTCGACACGGGTAGCAAACTGGTTTTTGTGCTGGTTTTTCAGCACGGTTTCGCTGGCGCCGACCACGGCTTCCCAGATCGAGCGGAAGATGTTCTTGTCTTTGTTTTCCACGTCCTGCTGCCAGTCGAACACTTCGACATCGCGCAGCAGCGGCTTGATATAGCCGGTCAACTGGCCGTTTTCCGCCTGGGCTTCGATCACCACATCACCGGTGCCGGCCTTGAAGTCGAACTTGCCATAGGCCGAAGCGAAGTCATTCATGCGCTTGAGCTGCAGGTCCTTGGCGCGGAAGCGGAATTCGAAGTTTTCAAAGTTGCTCAGCGGGTCGAAGGTGGCGCTGGCTTCCAGCGGCGCCTGGCCCTGGAGCAGGGCCTTGCCGTCGAAGCGGGCATCGCGCTTGCCCTTGACGTCGACCACATTGGTCAGGTTATAGAAGCTGGCGTTGACCGACGTTGCATTGAGATTGACCGGTGGTTTGGAGCTGAAGTTGTGGAAGGCAATCTTGCCCTCTTCGATGCGCACTTCATCGAGGGTGATGGGCGCCAGCTTGCTCAACTGCTCGCGCCAGTCAGTGCCTTTACCGGTCTGGGAGGCCTGCTGGTTGGCGCCGCCGTCGACGAAGTTCACCTCAGGGTTGATGAACAGCACCTTGGCCACTACCGCATGGTCGTACCACAACGAGTGCCAGCTCACTGCCAGGTCGATCAGCGGCGCCTTGACGAACGGTACCGGCACCTTGCCGTCGACCTTGATGATTTCCAAACCGTTGATCTTGTAGGCGCCACGCCACAGGGCCAGGTCGACGTCGGTGACGTGGCCGCGATAGTCGCCCATGTCAGCGAGCTTGTCATTCAGGTAGTTGCGCACCAGATAGGGCAGGGCAATGCTCAAGGCGACCAGTACCACCAGTACTCCGGCAACGGTCCATAGTGGCCAGCTGTAGCGACGTTTCATGAGAGGGGTCCTCTGTCCGTATAGGGGATGGACTCTTGCGATGGGCGCAACGTTCCTCCGACTGGACGCTTTGCAGCACGAGGCATACCCTTGTTGCCTTCCTGAATACCGCCAATAGGACCCGTCATGAGCCGCATCTTTGCAGACAACGCGCACTCCATCGGTAATACGCCCCTGGTGCAGATCAACCGGATCGCACCGCGTGGCGTGACCATCCTGGCCAAGATCGAAGGACGTAACCCGGGCTACTCGGTGAAGTGCCGCATTGGCGCCAACATGATCTGGGACGCCGAAAGCACCGGCAAACTCAAGCCGGGCATGACCATCGTCGAACCTACCTCCGGCAACACTGGCATCGGCCTGGCATTTGTCGCCGCTGCCCGTGGCTACAAGTTGCTGCTGACCATGCCGGCATCCATGAGCATCGAGCGTCGCAAGGTACTCAAGGCCCTCGGCGCTGAATTGGTGCTGACCGAGCCGGCCAAGGGCATGAAGGGTGCAATCGAAAAGGCCGGCGAAATCGTCGCCAGCGATCCGGCCACCTACTTTATGCCGGCTCAGTTCGAAAACCCGGCGAATCCGGCGATCCACGAGAAAACCACCGGTCCGGAAATCTGGAATGACACCGATGGCGCCGTGGACGTGCTGGTGGCGGGCGTGGGCACCGGTGGCACCATCACCGGGGTGTCGCGCTATATCAAGAACATCGCGGGCAAGCCGATCCTGTCGGTGGCGGTCGAGCCGATGGTCTCCCCGGTGATCACCCAGGCCCTGGCCGGTGAAGAGATCAAGCCCAGCCCGCACAAGATCCAGGGCATCGGCGCCGGGTTTGTGCCGAAGAACCTTGACCTGTCGATGGTTGACCGTGTGGAGCTGGTGACCGACGACGAATCCAAGGCCATGGCCCTGCGCCTGATGCAGGAAGAGGGGATTCTGTGCGGTATCTCCTGCGGCGCGGCGATGGCCGTGGCCGTGCGCCTGGCCGAGAAGCCGGAAATGCAGGGCAAGACCATCGTGGTGATCCTGCCGGACTCCGGTGAGCGTTACCTGTCGAGCATGCTGTTCAGCGATTTGTTTACCGAGCAGGAAAACCAGGCTTGATGTATGTCAGCGCCAATACCTTAGGCCTTCTGCATACTGGCCCAACTGTTTATCATGGCCGGCTGCTACGTCTGCTGTTGGCCAGGCGCTTATTTCCAGGAGTTGCTGCATGACCTTTTCTTTGGCCGCCAAGCTGTCGGTGCTGGCGTTGTTTATCGGCAGCACGCTGTATGTGCACCTGCGCGGCAAGGCGCGTTTGCCGATGTTGCGCCAGTTCGTCAACCATTCGGCGCTGTTCGCCCCCTATAACGCCCTGATGTATCTGTTTTCGGCCGTGCCGTCCAAGCCGTACCTGGATCGCAGCAAGTTCCCGGAACTGGACGTGCTCAAGGACAACTGGGAAGTGATTCGCGAAGAGGCCATGCACCTGTTCGACGAGGGCTACATCCGCGCCGCCGAAAAGAACAACGACGCCGGTTTTGGCTCGTTTTTCAAGAAGGGCTGGAAGCGTTTCTACCTCAAGTGGTACGACAAACCCCTGCCATCGGCCGAGGCGCTGTGCCCCAGAACCGTGGCCTTGGTGAGCAGCATTCCCAATGTGAAAGGCGCGATGTTCGCGCTGTTGCCGGGCGGCAGCCACCTCAACCCGCACCGCGACCCGTTTGCCGGTTCCCTGCGTTACCACCTGGGCCTGTCCACGCCGAACTCCGACGACTGCCGCATCTTCGTCGACGGCCAGGTCTATGCCTGGCGCGACGGTGAAGATGTGATGTTCGACGAGACCTACGTGCACTGGGTCAAGAACGAAACCGAACAGACCCGCGTGATCCTGTTCTGCGACATCGAGCGACCGCTGAGTAACCGCCTGATGACCCGGGTCAATCGCTGGGTCAGCAAGCAGTTGGGCCGCGCGACTGCGCCGCAGAACCTGGATGACGAGCGCGTGGGTGGGATCAACCAGGCGTATGCCTGGAGCAAGACCTTCAGCGACAAGTTCAGCGGCGTGGTCAAGCAGTGGAAGCGCAAGCATCCGAAGGCTTACCGCATTGCGCGGCCGGTGTTGGCTGTAGTCGTGCTGGTGCTGCTGTGGAAGTGGTTGTTCGGCTGATTTGAAACGTTAAACGTGGTCGAAATGTGGGAGGGGGCTTGCCCCCGATAGCGGTGGATCAGGCAAAAATGCTTAGCCTGACACACTGCCATCGGGGGCAAGCCCCCTCCCACATTTGATCACCTTTGATCTTTAGCTGGCGATCAACTGGCGCAGCACATAGTGCAGGATGCCGCCCGACTTGAAGTACTCCACTTCATTCAACGTATCGATCCGGCACAACACTTCAACCTTCTCCGTACTGCCATCCTCCCGCGTAATCACCAGCGTCAGGTTCATGCGCGGCACGATCTCCACATCGCTCAGCCCGAGAATGTCGATTTTCTCCTTGCCGGTCAGCTTGAGCGACTTGCGGTTCTGGTCCAGCTTGAACTGCAATGGCAGCACGCCCATGCCCACCAGGTTGGAGCGGTGGATACGCTCGAAACTCTCGGCGATCACCGCCTTCACCCCCAGCAGGTTGGTGCCCTTGGCCGCCCAGTCGCGGCTGGAGCCGGTGCCGTATTCCTGGCCGGCGATCACCACCAGCGGCGTGCCCGACGCCTGGTATTTCATCGAGGCGTCGTAGATCGGCATTTTCTCGCCGGTTGGGATGTACAGCGTATTGCCGCCTTCCTCACCGCCGAGCATTTCATTGCGGATACGGATGTTGGCAAAGGTGCCGCGCATCATCACTTCATGGTTGCCACGGCGTGAGCCGTAGGAGTTGAAGTCGCGAGGCTCAACGCCTTGTTCGCGCAGGTAACGGCCGGCGGGGCTGTCGGTCTTGATATTGCCGGCGGGGGAGATGTGGTCGGTGGTCACCGAATCGCCCAACAGGGCCAGCACGTTGGCGCCCTTGACGTCTTTGATCACCGGCAGGGGGCCGGCAATATCATCGAAGAACGGCGGATGCTGGATGTAGGTGGAGTCCTTCTGCCACACGTAGGTGGCGGCCTGTGGCACTTCAATCGCTTGCCATTGCGCGTCACCGGCAAACACCTCGGCGTATTCCTTGTGGAACATGCCGGTGCTGACCTGGGCCACGGCGTCGGCGATTTCTTTGCTGCTCGGCCAGATGTCCTTGAGGTACACCGGGTTGCCTTGCTGGTCGTTACCCAGCGGTTCGCTGCTGATATCGATGCGCACGGTGCCGGCCAGGGCATAAGCGACGACCAGTGGTGGCGACGCCAACCAGTTGGTTTTCACCAGTGGGTGCACCCGGCCCTCGAAGTTGCGGTTGCCGGACAGCACCGATGCCACCGCGAGGTCCGCCTTCTGGATGGCTTTTTCAATCGGCTCCGGTAATGGTCCGGAGTTGCCGATGCAGGTGGTGCAGCCATAGCCGACCAGGTCGAAGCCGAGCTTGTCCAGGTACTGGGTCAGGCCGGCGGCCTTGTAGTAGTCGGTGACCACCTTGGAGCCGGGGGCCAGCGAGGTTTTCACCCAGGGCTTGCGGGTCAGGCCCTTTTCCACGGCCTTTTTCGCCACCAGCCCGGCGGCCATCATCACGCTGGGGTTGGAGGTGTTGGTGCAGGAGGTGATCGCGGCGATCACCACCGCGCCGTTTTTCAGGCGATAGGTCTGGCCCTCGTATTCGTAGTCGGCTTCTCCCTCCAGGTCGGCATTACCCACGGCCACGCCGCCGCCGCCTTCGCTTTCCAGGCGACCTTCTTCCTTGGTAGTGGGTTTGAATTGCAGGTCGAGGAAGTCGCTGAAGGCCTGGCCCACATTCGGCAGGGCTACGCGGTCCTGTGGGCGCTTCGGCCCGGCCAGGCTGGCTTCGACGCTGCCCATGTCGAGGGCCAGGCTGTCGGTGAATACCGGTTCCTGGCCGGCGTTGCGCCACAGGCCCTGGGCTTTGGTGTACGCCTCGACCAACTTCACGGTTTCTGTCGGGCGCCCGGACAGGCGCAGGTAGTCCAGTGTCACCTCATCCACCGGGAAAAAGCCGCAGGTGGCGCCGTATTCCGGGGCCATGTTGGCGATGGTGGCGCGGTCGGCCAACGGCAGGTCGGCCAGGCCGTCGCCGTAGAACTCGACGAACTTGCCCACCACGCCCTTTTTGCGCAGCATCTGGGTCACGGTCAGCACCAGGTCGGTGGCGGTGATGCCTTCCTTCAATTTGCCGGTGAGCTTGAAGCCGATCACTTCCGGGATCAGCATCGACACCGGTTGGCCGAGCATCGCCGCTTCCGCCTCGATCCCGCCCACGCCCCAGCCGAGTACGCCAAGGCCGTTGATCATGGTGGTGTGGGAGTCGGTGCCGACCAGGGTGTCCGGGAAGGCATAGGTGCGGCCGTTTTCGTCTTTGGTCCACACCGTGCGGCCCAGGTATTCGAGGTTGACCTGGTGGCAGATGCCGGTGCCCGGCGGCACCACGCTGAAGTTGTCGAATGCGCTCTGGCCCCAGCGCAGGAAGGCGTAGCGTTCGCCGTTGCGCTGCATCTCGATGTCGACGTTCTGCTCAAAGGCACTGGTGCTGCCGAACTTGTCGACCATCACCGAGTGGTCGATCACCAGGTCCACCGGGGACAGCGGGTTGATGCGCTGCGGGTCGCCCCCGGCCTTGGCCACGGCGGCGCGCATGGCGGCCAGGTCGACCACGGCGGGTACGCCGGTGAAGTCTTGCATCAATACCCGGGCCGGGCGGTACTGGATCTCGCGGTCGGACTGGCGTTCCTTGAGCCACGCGGCAATGGCCTTGAGGTCGGCGCCGGTGACGGTCTTGTCGTCTTCCCAGCGCAGCAGGTTTTCCAGCAGCACCTTGAGCGACATCGGCAGCTTGTCGAGGTCACCCAGGCTCTTGGCGGCCTCGGGCAAACTGAAGTAGTGATAGGTCTTGTTGTCGATTTGCAGTGTTTTAAGGGTTCTCAGGCTATCAAGCGATGACATGACACAACTCCTTATGGTCCGCACGGCTACGGACCCGACGGGACGAACAGAGCTATCAACTTAGCCCTGTTTTCATTAGCAGGCTAATAACTGGACTCTATCGTTAAGTCCAAGGTTCCGAACTCCGTTATCATGCGCGGGTTTTCATGACAGGTATTGCGATAGCGCAAGCCAGTTGCCAGGAGATTCAATGAACACCCTTTTTATGCACTGCCGCCCGGGTTTTGAAGGCGAAGTCTGTTCCGAGATCGCGGAACACGCCGCGCGCCTGAACGTTTCCGGCTACGCCAAGGCCAAGACCGGCAGCGCCTGCGCCGAATTCGTCTGCACCGAAGAAGACGGCGCCCAGCGCTTGATGCACGGCCAGCGCTTTGCCGAGCTGATCTTCCCCAGGCAGTGGGCGCGCGGGGTATTCATCGACCTGCCGGAAACCGACCGCATCAGCGTGATCCTCGCCCACCTGCGCGACTTCCCGGTGTGCGGCAGCCTGTGGCTGGAGATGGTCGATACCAACGACGGCAAGGAGCTGTCGAACTTCTGCAAGAAATTCGAAGTGCACTTGCGCAAGGCGTTGCTCAACGCTGGCAAGCTGGTGGACGACCCGAGCAAACCGCGCCTGCTACTGACCTTCAAGAGCGGCCGCGAAGTGTTCATGGGCCTGGCCGAGTCGAATAACTCGGCGATGTGGCCGATGGGCATCCCGCGCCTCAAGTTCCCCCGCGAGGCGCCCAGCCGCTCGACCCTGAAGCTGGAAGAGGCCTGGCACCACTTCATCCCCCGCGACCAGTGGGACGAGCGCCTGCACGGCGACATGACCGGTGTCGACCTCGGCGCGGCGCCAGGCGGCTGGACCTGGCAACTGGTCAACCGCGGCATGCTGGTGACCGCCATCGACAACGGCCCCATGGCCGAAAGCCTGATGGACACCGGCCTGGTCCAGCACCTGATGGCCGACGGCTTCACCTTCGTGCCCAAACAGCCGGTGGACTGGATGGTCTGCGACATCGTCGAGAAGCCGGCGCGTAATGCCGCGCTGCTGGAAACCTGGATCGGCGAAGGGCATTGCCGCGAGGCGGTGGTCAACCTGAAGTTGCCGATGAAGCAGCGCTACGCCGAAGTGAAGCGTTTGCTGGAGCGCATCGAGGACGGCTTCAAGGCGCGTGGCATTCGCGTGGAGATCGGCTGCAAGCAGCTGTACCACGACCGTGAGGAAGTGACCTGCCATTTGCGTCGATTGGAAACAGCGAAGAAACCCAAGGCTCGCTGAACAGTTGAAATCACCACAGGACCCCTGTGGGAGCGGGCTTGCCCGCGAAAGCGGTATAACAGTCGAAACTAATGTTGAATGTGCCCGTGTCTTCGCGGGCAAGCCCGCTCCCACCTTTGGAGCGGCATCCGTTTCAGGAGTGATGTATGAACCTCGATTTGCCCGTCGATGCCACCCTCGACGCCACCGGCCTCAACTGCCCGGAGCCGGTGATGATGCTGCACCAGCATATCCGCGACCTGCCGCCCGGCGGCCTGCTCAAGGTGATCGCGACCGACCCGTCCACGCGTCGCGATATCCCCAAGTTCTGCGTGTTCCTGGACCACGAACTGGTGGATCAGCAGGAACAGGCGGGTACGTACCTGTACTGGATCCGCAAGAAGTCTGCTTAACCCTGCGCTTTTTCTGCGCGGATGCGCCGGCGTGCACTGCGCGCCAGGCGCACCAGCAGCATCCCCGCCGCGCAGCTCAGGCCCACGATCAGCCCCTGCCACAAGCCGCTCGGGCCACTCGGTTCGCCGAGCCAGTCGGTCAGGCCCAGGGCGTAACCCACCGGCAGGCCCACCCCCCAGTAGGCGAACAAGGTCAGCACCATGGTGACACGGGTGTCCTGGTAGCCACGCAAGGCACCGGCAGCAGTGACCTGGATCGAATCACTGAATTGGAACAGCGCTGAAAACACGATCAGCGTGGAGGCCAGGTGGATGACGATCGGGTCCGGGGTGTAGATCGCGGCAATCTGTTCGCGAAGCAGCAACATCAGGCTGCAGGACAGGCAGGCGTAGGCCAGCGCCGTGCCCATGCCGACCCCTGCGGCAAAACGCGCTTCACGCGGTTCCCCACGGCCCAGGGCCTGGCCGACACGCACTGTCACGGCCATGCTCAGGGAGTAGGGAATCATGAACACCAGCGAGCTGACGTTCAGCGCGATCTGATGGCCCGAGACCACCGTGGCGCCGAGGCTGCCGATCAGCAGGGCGATGACCGCAAAAATGCTCGATTCGGCAAAGATCGCGATGCCAATCGGCAAGCCAATCCCAAGCACGCGCTTGATCACCGCCCACTGCGGCCAGTCGAAACGCTTGAACAGTTCGCTGCTCTGGTAGGCCGGTCCCCAGCGGGTCCATCCGGCCAGGCCGAGCATCATCACCCACATCGCAATGGCCGTGGCCCAGCCGCAGCCCACGCCGCCCATGGCCGGTACGCCCAGGTGGCCGTAGATGAAGATGTAGTTCAGTGGAATGTTCAGCGCCAAACCACACAGGCCCATGACCATGCTGGGCCGGGTGCGGCCCAGGCCATCACTGAAGCAGCGCAATACGTAGTAGAACGCGATGGCCGGCATGCCCGCAGCGATGCCGTGCAGGTAGCCCATGGACGGTTTGATCAGGTCGGGTTCGACTTTCATGGCATGCAGGATGGGCTCGGCGCAGAGCAGCAACAGCGCTGCCGTGATACCCACCACCAGCGCCAGCCACAGTGATTGGCGCACCAGCGGGCCGATCTCGCTGAACTGCCCGGCACCGTAGCGCTGGGCGACTTTGGGCGTGGTGGCCAGCAGTGTGCCGGTCATCAAGAGGTACACCGGAATCCAGATCGAGTTGCCCAGGCCCACCGCCGCCAGGTCTTGGGGGCTGACGCGTCCGGCCATCACTGCATCGACAAAGCTCATCGCCGTGGTGGCCAGTTGGCCGATCATGATCGGCAGGGCGAGCGTCAGCAGGCTGCGCACTTCCCGGCGGATGCGGGCGGGGCGGGTAAGGGGGGCGGCGGCAGTGTTCACGTGCAGGTGTCCAGTCGAAGCAAGCGCAGGACGGCGGATTCTACGCGCTGACGCATCGGTCAGGAAAAAACCTGTGTTAGCGATTTGTAAGCGAGGGCTGCGATCCCTGTACACTGCGGGTCCGCCTAAGGAGCCTGCCATGCTGATTGTTGCCGACGAAAATATTCCGCTGCTCGATGCCTTCTTCCAGGGTTTCGGCGAGATTCGCCGTGTGCCTGGCCGTTCCATCGACCGTGCGACGGTAGAGCAGGCCGACGTGTTGTTGGTGCGCTCGGTGACCAACGTCAACCGTGCCTTGCTCGATGGCACCAACGTGCGCTTTGTCGGCACTTGCACCATCGGCACCGATCATCTGGACCTCGACTACTTCCAGCAGGCCGGCATCCAATGGTCCAGCGCCCCCGGCTGTAACGCCCGCGGTGTGGTGGACTATGTGCTGGGCAGCCTGCAGACCCTGGCCGAGATCGAGGGCGCTGACCTCAACCAGCGCACCTATGGCGTAGTGGGTGCCGGTGAAGTCGGCGGGCGACTGGTCAAGGTACTCAAGGCCCTGGGCTGGAACGTGCTGGTCTGCGACCCGCCCCGGCAAATCGCCGAAGACGGCGATTACGTCAGCCTGGCGCAGATCATCGAGCAATGCGACGTGATCAGCCTGCACACCCCGCTGACCAAGTCCGGCAACGGCTCCACCTGGCACCTGTTCGACCGCCAGCGTCTTGAGCAGCTCAAGCCTGGCACCTGGCTGATCAACGCCAGCCGTGGCCCGGTGGTCGACAATGCCGCCCTGCGCGAAGTGCTGCTGGACCGCGAAGACCTGCAAGCGGTGCTGGATGTGTGGGAGGGCGAGCCGCAGGTGGACGTCGACCTGGCTGACCTGTGTGTATTGGCCACGCCGCATATCGCCGGCTACAGCCTGGACGGCAAGCAGCGCGGCACGGCGCAGATCTATCAGGCGTTCTGCGCGCACCTGGGCCAGGAACCGAGCATTCACTTGAGTGACCTGCTGCCGCCACCGTGGTTGGCCGAGGTGCAGTTGAATGCTTCCACCGACCCCGCGTGGGCACTGGCGACCCTGTGCCGCAGCGTGTACGACCCACGCCGGGATGATGCGGATTTCCGCCGCAGCCTCGTAGGAACGGTGGACGAGCAGCGCAAGGCGTTTGACCTGCTGCGCAAGCACTACCCCGAGCGCCGCGAGATCGATGGTTTGAAGGTGCGCATCCAGGGTGAGTCGGCGGTGTTGTCCAACATCGTGTCCGCGTTGGGCGCAGTAGCGGTTTAGATACCCGATAAAAAACCCGGCCACCAGGGCCGGGTTTGAACGAGCGTGGGCGCTTCAGCCTTGCTGTGCAGGCTTGACCAGTCGCTGTTCCAGTTCGCTGCACGCTTGCTGGATCATCTTTTCGGTGATCTGCACTTCGCGGCCCTGGGCATCGATGTACGAGCAAGGCAACTGCTGCTGCTGGCGGATCACTTCAATCTTGGCATCGCTGCTGTTCTGCAAGGTCATGGCCTGTCTCCTCATCAGGTTGTGTACCTATTCTAAAACCCGCGCGTGACCAGGCTGTTACAACTCCCTGCCAGGTCAGCGGTTCGAACACCCAGTCCACCAGAAACCGATACATATTTCCAGCCGGGGGTTAGACCGATAGCCTCTAGGGATCAGCATCGGCGGGCATAATTAACCTGACTCATTGCTATTCGCCCAAGTTCCCCCCATGTAGGTATACAGACTCCTTATCGGTGATGCCCTCCATGTTCTCAGTCCGCCAACGCCGTGCCATTCGCCTGGCCAGTCGCTTCATCGCGCCCTACCGCTGGCAGGCGCTTGGCGCCCTGTTGGCGCTGATCGTCACGGCTGGCATCACCTTGTCCATGGGGCAGGGCATCCGCCTGCTGGTGGACCAGGGGTTCATGACGCAGTCACCGCACCTGCTCAATCAGTCCATCGGGCTGTTCATGATCCTGGTGCTGGGCCTGGCGGTCGGCACCTTTGCGCGGTTCTACCTGGTGTCGTGGATCGGCGAACGGGTGGTCGCGGATATTCGCCGGCAGGTGTTCAACCACCTGATCTACCTGCATCCGGGCTTCTATGAGAACAACCGCAGTTCGGAAATCCAGTCGCGGCTGACCACTGATACCACGCTGCTGCAATCGGTGATCGGTTCCTCGCTGTCGTTGTTCCTGCGCAATGCCTTGATGGTCATCGGCGGTATCGTGCTGCTGTTTGTCACCAATCCCAAGCTCACCAGCATCGTGGTGGTGGCGCTGCCGCTGGTGCTGGCGCCGATCCTGATCTTCGGCCGCCGGGTGCGCAGTCTGTCGCGTCAGAGCCAGGACCGCATCGCCGATGTGGGCAGCTATGTGTCCGAGACCCTCGGCCAGATCAAGACCGTGCAGGCGTACAACCACCAGGTGCAGGACGAACAGCGCTTCGCCGTGACCGTGGAAGACGCCTTCACCACCGCGCGCAAGCGCATCACCCAGCGGGCCTGGCTGATTACCCTGGTGATCATGCTGGTACTCGGTGCCGTGGGCGTGATGTTGTGGGTCGGCGGCATGGACGTGATCAGCGGGCGCATTTCCGGCGGTGAACTGGCGGCGTTTGTGTTCTACAGCCTGATCGTCGGCAGTGCGGTCGGCACCCTCAGCGAGGTGCTCGGCGAGCTGCAACGTGCCGCCGGTGCCGCCGAGCGCATTGGCGAGTTGCTGCAGTCGAGCAACGACATCCAGGCGCCGGTCGCCGGTACTGTCCGACTGCCGGCCCGGGTCAGCGGGCGCATGGAACTGCAGGACCTGCGCTTTTCCTACCCTTCACGGCCGGACAGCTACGCCATCGACGGCCTGAACCTGACCATCAATCCTGGTGAAACCCTGGCGTTGGTCGGCCCATCCGGTGCGGGCAAATCGACGATATTCGACCTGCTGTTGCGCTTCTACGACCCCCAGCAAGGCCGCATCCTGATTGAAGGCCACCCGCTGACCGAACTCGACCCCATGGACCTGCGCCGCCACTTCGCCTTGGTGTCCCAGAGCCCGGCGCTGTTCTTTGGCAGCGTCGAAGAGAACATCCGCTACGGCAACCCGACGGCCACCCAGGAACAGGTCGAAGCGGCGGCGCGCATTGCCCACGCCCACGATTTCATCCTGCAAATGCCCGACGGCTACCAGACCCACCTGGGCGACGGCGGCATGGGCCTCTCCGGCGGTCAACGCCAGCGCCTGGCCATCGCCCGCGCCTTGCTGGTGGACGCACCGATCCTGCTGCTGGACGAAGCCACCAGCGCCCTCGATGCCCAGAGTGAACACCTGATCCAGCAAGCGCTGCCGCAACTGATGCAAGGGCGCACCACCCTCGTGATCGCCCATCGACTGGCCACGGTGAAGAACGCCGACCGCATTGCCGTGATGGACCAGGGCAAGCTGGTGGCAGTGGGGACGCATCAGCAGTTGATTGCGAGCAATGCGTTGTATGCAAGGTTGGCGGCGTTGCAGTTCAATGATGGGGTGGAAATTGATTGAAGCTGCGCAATGCGGCGCCCTTGAGGCATCATGTGTTTTTTCGTGATTGAGCTGGATGAGGACATGAGCCGTTATCAACCTCCGTTGACCCTGACTACAAAGATGCTCACCCTGGTAGCCGATATCAGTGAGCAGATAGGTCAACTTTCAGTCGGTGATGATAATCGCCAAACGCCTCAGCTCAGGCGTGGCAATCGCATTCGCACCATCCAGGCCTCATTGGCTATCGAGAACAATACTCTCAGCGTCGAGCAAGTGACTGCCGTTCTGGAAGGTAAACGAGTGTTGGGCCTGCCTCGGGAAATCCAGGAAGTGCGTAATGCATTTGCCACTTACGAGGCTATGACGCAGTGGAGTCCGAGCGATCGAGTTGACTTGCTCAAGGCGCATGAATTGCTGATGTTTGGATTGATCGATGATGCGGGTCGATTCCGGCAGTCAGGAGTCGGCATCTATCGTGGTGAGCAATTGGTTCATATGGCACCGCCCGCCAGCCGTGTCACACATCTTGTGGACGATTTGCTGCAATGGCTGGCTGTTTCCAATTGGCACCCGTTGATCGCCAGTTGCGTATTTCATTATGAATTCGAGTTTATCCATCCATTTGCCGACGGAAATGGGCGGATGGGACGACTCTGGCAAACGTTGATTCTTAGCCAGTGGCGTCCTGTATTGGCTTACCTGCCGGTGGAAGCTGTGATTCGGGAACAACAGGATGCTTACTACGCCGCGCTGTCGGCAGCCGACCAGCAAGCGGAAGCGACCCCGTTCGTTGAGTTCATGCTGCAGGCGTTGAACCTGGCTTTAGCCGAAGCTGTGCAAAGTGAACGTCCTGGCGCCCCATAAAAAAAGCCCGCATCTCTCAATGCGGGCATTTCTATCGAAACTTCAATCTTACCGCTTGAAGCTTCTCCTGTTACTGATCATCAAAGTACCGCTCATGCCAATCCACCAGCGGTTGCGGTGAGTTGAGCTTCTGCCCGTAGATCACCGAGTAAGACAGCACGTTCTGCACATACTGACGGGTTTCGTCGAACGGGATGCTCTCCACCCACACATCGAAACTCAGGTGATCGGCGCCGCGCAGCCACTGGCGTACGCGACCCGGTCCGGCGTTGTAGGCGGCGGAGGCGAGCACGCGGTTGCCGTTGAACTGGCTGTGCACCTGGCTCAGGTAGGCGGCGCCGAGCTGGATGTTTTTATCCGGGTCCAGCACCTGGGCCGGGGAGGCCAGGGGGATGCTGAACTTGCGTGCGGTTTCCTTGGCGGTGCCGGGCATCAGTTGCATCAGGCCGCTGGCGCCGACGCCGGAGCGGGCGTCGTCCATGAAGGCGCTTTCCTGGCGAGTGATTGCGAACACCCAGCTGGAATGCAGGCCGCGCACCTTGGCTTCACGCACCAGGGTATCGCGGTGGGCCATCGGGAAGCGGATGTCCAGGTCGTCCCAGTACTGCGCCTGGCTGATGGTGCGGATGGCCGGGAAGTACCACTTCATGTCATAGGCCAGCTTGGCCTGGGCGACCATTTCGTCACGGTTGAAGTGACGGCTGACGTGGTACCACTCACGGCGGCCATCCACCACCTGGCCACGTGCGTAGAACTCCAGTGCACGGCGCACGCCCGGGGTATTGCGCACCTTGTTGACCAGCGCCTGGCTCATCAGCAACGGTTTGTTCTTCAACTGGTACGGCGCCTTGGAGCGATCAGCGGCCAGGAACCCATAGAAGTCACGCTCCTGCGCCAGGTGCTTGTACAGGACCAGCGCTTGCGGGTTCTTCGGCTCGGCCAGTTCCAGGCTGCGGGCCTGCCAGTAGCGCCAGCGGTTGGTGGTGGCCAGGTCTTGTGGCAGTTTGCGGGTCAACTGGTAGGCGTCTTCCCAGCGGGCCAGGCGCAGCAGCAGGCGCAGGCGCCACTCGGACACAGTGTTGTCGCGCAATTCGGGATCGTACTTGGTCATCACCTCCAGCGCGCGTGGGTCATAGCGCTTGGCCAGGGTGAGACCGATTTCCCGGGCGATCGACACTTTTTCGTCACGGGAGAAGTGCATGCTGCTGGCGTAGCCATCGAGCAGGGCCATGGCCTTGTCCGGATCCTGGCGTGCCAGGCGACGCAGGCCCAGGCCCACGGCGTCAGACATGGCCTCGGTGGCCGGCAGGAAGCGCGACGGGTCACTGAGCATGTCGGGCTTTTGCGCCACGTCCACCATCAGGCGGCCTTGAGGGCCGAGCGTGCGCAGGGTTTTTACCAGGCTGTTGGCCAGCGCGTAGTTGCGTGCTTCTGCGGCGAGCTTGGCGCGGTCCCAGATCTTCTGTTCGGTGAGTTGGCCGTCAGCCGCCCATTGGCCAAAGGTGACATCGCAGGCAGCCGGTTGGGACTTGCCGGTCATCCACAGTTTTTCGGCGGTCTTGTAGCCTTCGGCCTTCAGATTATGGGTGAGCTGGTACTGACCGTGCAGGCAGTCCAGTTCGACGAAATTGAGCTTGGGGTCGTAGTACTTTTCAAAGGTCTGCCAGTCGCCGCGCTCGGCCAACCAGCGCAACCAGCGCAGTTTCATCCAGTTGGCCTGGGGCAGGTCGCCGTTTTTGGCGAGGAATTGCTCGATTTCCTGGTTGCTCGCGGTTTTCAGGCGAGCGGTCAGTTCGTCGTAGGCCAGGTAGGGCGTCAGCGGGTAGTCGGCCAAGGCCTGGCTGTATTGCATGTACGGGCCTGTATCGCCCTTGGCCAGGGCGCGTTTGGCTTCATCGTAATATTGACGTTGGGTGGTGAGGTCCACGGCCTGGGCGGATTGGACGGCGGTGGCGGAAAGAAGCAGACAAGATAAAAAGTTGAAAAGGCGACTGCGCATGAGACGTCCGTGCAGAGGAATCTGGACAAGTGCCGGCGCTGCCGACACTGATTGCCCCTAGCTTAGCCTTTTGCCTGACGCCGATGAAAGCTTTGACCGCCGCTTCGTTCAAGTTACTCGGAAATGTCTCTCAGAGTATGTCGACTGAGAAAATCCCGGCCGCCTCAGCCCCTAACTCAGGTAGAATGCGCGCCCAGTTTTTGGAGAAGCGTATGACCCTGCTCAAATTCAGCGATGTGTCCCTTGCTTTCGGCGCCATGCCGTTGTTGGACAAGGTGTCCTGGCAGATCGCCCGTGGTGAGCGGGTGTGCATCATCGGCCGCAACGGCACCGGCAAATCCAGCATGATGAAGCTGGTCAAGGGCGATCAGAAGCCCGATGACGGCTCCGTATGGCGCGCGCCGGGCCTCAAGATCGGCGAATTGCCGCAAGAATTGCCGGTGGCCGACGGACGGACAGTGTTCGACGTGGTTGCCGAAGGCCTCGACGGCGTTGGCGCACTGCTCGCCGAATACCATCACCTGGCACAGAACTGTGTCACCGAAGATGACCTGAACAAGCTGATGCACGTCCAGCAAGACCTGGAAGCTCGTGATGGCTGGCGCTTGCAGCAATTGGTCGACAGTACCCTGAGTCGCCTGCAACTGCCGGCGGACAAGACCCTCGCCGAGTTGTCCGGCGGCTGGCGTCGTCGCGTGCTGCTGGCCCAGGCGTTGGTGTCCGAGCCGGACCTGCTGCTGCTCGACGAACCGACTAACCATTTGGACATCGGCGCGATTGCCTGGCTGGAAGAAGCCCTCAAGGAGTTCCAGGGCGCCGTGCTGTTCATCACGCACGACCGTTCCTTCCTGCAGAACCTGGCAACGCGCATCCTGGAACTGGACCGTGGCGGCCTGATCGACTGGAACGGCGACTACGCCAGCTTCCTGGTGCACAAGGAAGCCGCGCTGGCCGCCGAAGAAACCGCCAACGCGCTGTTCGACAAGAAACTGGCCCAGGAAGAAGTCTGGATCCGCCAGGGCATCAAGGCCCGCCGCACCCGTAACGAAGGCCGCGTACGCGCCCTTAAAGCCCTGCGTGTTGAGCGCAGCGAGCGTCGCGAGCGTACCGGCAAGGCCAATATCCAACTGGACACCGCCGACAAGTCGGGCAAGCAGGTGATGGTGCTTGAGAACGTCAGCTTCCATCACCCGGACGGCCCGTTCCTGATCAAGGACTTCTCCATGGTCCTGCAGCGCGGTGACCGTATCGGCCTGCTGGGCGCCAACGGCACCGGCAAGACCACCTTGCTCAAGCTGATGCTCAACGGCCTGCAGCCGACCAGCGGTAAAGTGGAGGAGGGCACGCGGATCGACGTGGCCTACTTCGACCAGTTGCGCCATCAGTTGGACCTGGAAAAAACCGTGATCGACAACGTCGCCGAAGGCCGCGACTTTATCGATATCGACGGCCAGAGCCGTCACGTGCTCAGCTACCTGGGCGACTTCCTGTTCAGCCCGCAGCGTGCGCGTACCCCGGTGAAAGCCTTGTCCGGTGGTGAGCGTGCGCGCCTGCTGCTGGCCAAGCTGTTCAGCAAGCCGGCCAACCTGCTGGTCCTCGACGAACCGACCAACGACCTCGACGTGGAAACCCTCGAACTGTTGGAAGAAGTGCTGCTGACCTTCAACGGCACCGTGCTGATGGTGAGCCACGACCGGGCATTCCTCGACAACGTGGTTACCAGCACCTTGGTCTTCGAAGGTGAGGGCAAGGTGCGTGAATACGTCGGTGGTTACCAGGACTGGCTGCGCCAGGGCGGTTCCCCGCGATTGCTGGGCGTGACCGAGAGCAAGTCCGGCAAAGCCGACTTGAACTCCGCCGTCGTGACCCCGGTGGTCGCTGCTGCTGCACCGGCCCAGGACGCTGCGCCGGCGACCAGGAAGAAACTCAGCTACAAGCTGCAGCGTGAGCTGGAAGCCTTGCCGGGTGATATCGATGCCAAGGAACAGCAGATTGCCGCGGTAGAAGCGCAAATGGCTGACGCGGGGTTCTACCTGCGTCCGGCGGCGGAAACCGCCGAGGTCATCGCTTCCCTGGAGAAACTGAACCAGGAGCTGGAAGTGTTGGTCGAGCGTTGGGCTGAGTTGGATGCCTGATTGATCCAAATGCATTGAAAAACCCGGTGTTCATTTGGATGAACACCGGGTTTTTCATATGAAATGCGATTCAAAATGTGGCAGGGGGCAAACCCCCTGTTGGTCTTACGAGCTTTTGAGCAGCTTCACCGCCAGCACATCGCATGGCGCACCATGCAGTACATCGTTGGCCGTGGAGCCTAGCAGCAATGCGAGCCCATGACGGCCATGGCTGCCGACCACGATCAGATCACAACCTTTTTCCTTGGCCAGGTGGTGGATTTCCTGGCGCGGTTGGCCGTAGGTCAGGTGGCAGTCTTCCTTTTTCAGGTGCGGGTACTTGAGAATCAAGCGGTCCAGACGCTCCTTGGCCTGGTCGAATTGTTGTTGCTGCAACTGGGAAAGGTCCATCGGAACGTCACCGCCAAAGGCCATGGCCATGGGCTCGACGATATGCACCAGCGACAGCACCGCACCATTGGCCAATGCAGATTCCTGCGCGCGCTTGATCACTGGATCGCACTCTTCGGTCAGATCGACAGCGACCAGAATATGTTGGTAGGGCATGAGGCGTTCCTCCAGGGGGACTGCAATAGATTCAGTATGGCTGCTTTCAAGCGGATGGGGTTGCGTCAGATCAAATCCGCTCATCTGTAAATTCGGGAGTACACATATGACGGTCTGGATAGTGGTGTCAATCCTTGTGGTGCTGCTGAGCCCCCTGGCATGGTTGCGCCCGTCGCGCCACCAGAGCGGGCGCATGGCCCTGCGCATGGAGGCGCGCCGTATCGGCCTGGCCATGCAATTGGCGCCCCAGGAGTGGCCGCACTGGCTCAAGCAGGAGCCGCCGAGCCCTTGCGCGCAGTACTGTCGGCCACGACGCGGCAGCACGCCGGCGATATGGTGTTATTGGCAGTTGGATCCAGGTGTGTGGGTCAATCAATGGCGCGAAGTGTGCGTCGATGAAAAGTTGTTGCCGCATTTTGCGACGCTGCCGGCCAACGTCTACAAGGTCGAGGCAGACAAGCAGATGATCGCCTTGTATTGGGGCGAGAAGGGCGAGGCGAGCGTGTTGAAGGATATCGATGCGCTGCTCAAGGCGTTGGCCTGAATCGCAGGCAATAAAAAGCCCGACAGTCATCATCGGGCTGGAGTTGGCCAGGCAGGCCGGTAAATCGTTGGTTGCGGCTAGCCTAGCCGCATATCCCATTCTGTACAGCCTTTTCCCACATCTTTTCTATTATTGATTTCGTGAATATTCAGATATTGATAATGCGCGGGCGTGGGCGTGAGGTTCTGAACTGACTGGAAAGTCGCGTTTTTCCTAGCCTTTGGAGCGATTGACAATTGCCCGGAATTGGATGAAGGTGGCGTACCCAAATCAAACGGGCGTATGAATTGAGCGTTTGTCTGTCAGACGACTCATACAGAATCCCGACTATCGCATTGGCGGGTGTGCCTGGCGGATTGGCGTGAACATTGACGATTTCATCAATGTCCAACCCATAGGCCAGCGTCCAATGTGTACTGTTCAGCTTCCATATCGTGGAGATCAGTTGATGATTTACGAAGGTAAAGCCATCACGGTTAAGGCTCTTGAAAGTGGCATCGTCGAACTGAAATTCGACCTCAAGGGTGAGTCCGTCAACAAGTTCAACCGTCTAACCCTGAATGAATTGCGTCAGGCCGTAGACACCATCAAAGCAGATGCTTCGGTCAAGGGCGTGATCGTTTCCAGCGGCAAGGACGTGTTCATCGTCGGCGCTGACATCACCGAATTCGTCGACAACTTCAAGCTGCCCGATGCCGAGCTGGTGGCTGGCAACCTCGAAGCCAACAAGATTTTCAGCGATTTCGAAGACCTCAACGTACCGACCGTCGCTGCCATCAACGGCATCGCGTTGGGCGGCGGCCTGGAAATGTGCCTGGCGGCAGACTTCCGCGTCATGTCCGCCACTGCCAAGATCGGCCTGCCCGAAGTCAAGCTGGGCATCTACCCAGGTTTTGGCGGCACCGTACGTTTGCCGCGCCTGATCGGTGCCGACAATGCCATCGAGTGGATCGCCGCTGGTAAGGAAAACAAGGCTGAAGACGCCCTGAAAGTCGGTGCCGTCGACGCAGTTGTCGCTCCGGACAAGCTGGCCGAAGCCGCACTGAACCTGATCAAGGGCGCCATCAGCGGCGAGTTTGACTACAAGGCCAAGCGTCAGCCGAAACTGGAAAAACTCAAGCTCAACGCCATCGAACAGATGATGTCGTTCGAAACCGCCAAGGGTTTCGTGGCTGGCCAGGCCGGCCCGAACTACCCAGCGCCGGTTGAAGCGATCAAGACCATCCAGAAAGCCGCGAACTTCGGGCGCGACAAGGCCCTGGAAGTGGAAGCGGCGGGCTTCGTCAAACTGGCGAAGACCTCGGCGGCCCAGAGCCTGATCGGCCTGTTCCTGAACGATCAGGAACTGAAGAAGAAGGCCAAGGCCTACGACGAAATCGCCCGCGACGTGAAACAGGCTGCCGTACTCGGCGCCGGTATCATGGGCGGCGGTATCGCCTATCAGTCGGCGTCCAAAGGCACGCCGATCCTGATGAAAGACATCAACGAGCACGGCATCGAACAAGGTCTGGCGGAAGCCGCCAAGCTGCTGGTCGGTCGTGTGGACAAAGGTCGTATGACCGCAGCGAAGATGGCTGAAGTGCTCAACGGCATTCGTCCTACGCTGTCCTACGGTGATTTCGGCCATGTCGACCTGGTGGTCGAAGCGGTGGTCGAGAACCCGAAGGTCAAGCAAGCCGTACTGGCTGAAGTGGAAGCCCAGGTCAAAGACGACACTATCCTGGCGTCCAACACCTCGACCATTTCCATCTCGCTGCTGGCCAAGGCCCTCAAGCGTCCGGAAAACTTCGTCGGCATGCACTTCTTCAACCCGGTGCACATGATGCCGCTGGTGGAAGTGATCCGTGGCGAGAAGTCCAGCGAGCTGGCCGTGGCCACTACCGTTGCCTACGCCAAGAAAATGGGCAAGAACCCGATCGTAGTCAATGACTGCCCGGGCTTCCTGGTCAACCGCGTGCTGTTCCCGTACTTCGGTGGTTTCGCCAAGTTGGTCAGTGCTGGCGTGGACTTCGTGCGCATCGACAAGGTCATGGAAAAATTCGGCTGGCCGATGGGCCCGGCGTACCTGATGGACGTGGTCGGCATCGACACTGGCCACCACGGCCGCGACGTGATGGCTGAAGGCTTCCCGGACCGCATGAAAGACGACCGCCGCTCGGCGATCGACGCGCTATACGAGGCCAAGCGCCTGGGCCAGAAGAACGGCAAGGGCTTCTACGCCTACGAGGCGGACAAGAAGGGCAAGCAGAAGAAAGTGGCCGACCCGTCCGTGCACGAAGTGCTGGCACCGGTCATCTACGAGCAGCGTGAGGTGTCCGACGAAGACATCATCAACTGGATGATGATCGCCCTGTGCCTGGAAACCGTGCGTTGCCTGGAAGACGGTATCGTAGAAACCGCCGCCGAAGCCGATATGGGCCTGGTGTACGGTATTGGTTTCCCTCCATTCCGTGGTGGTGCACTGCGCTACATCGATTCCATCGGTGTGGCCGAGTTCGTTGCCCTGGCTGACAAATACGCTGATCTGGGCCCGCTGTACCACCCGACCGCGAAGCTGCGTGAAATGGCCAAGAACGGCCAGAGCTTCTTCGGTTAAGCGCCCAGACGACTAGAGCGAGAATATTTATGAGCTTGAATCCAAGAGACGTGGTGATTGTCGACTTCGGTCGCACACCGATGGGCCGCTCCAAGGGCGGCATGCACCGCAACACCCGTGCCGAAGACATGTCGGCGCACCTGATCAGCAAATTGCTGGAACGCAACGTCAAGGTCGACCCGAACGAAGTCGAGGACGTGATCTGGGGCTGCGTCAACCAGACCCTGGAGCAGGGCTGGAACATCGCGCGGATGGCGTCGTTGATGACCCAGATCCCGCATACTGCTGCCGGCCAGACCGTCAGCCGCTTGTGCGGTTCGTCGATGAGCGCGCTGCACACCGCCGCCCAGGCGATCATGACCGGCAACGGTGATGTGTTCGTAGTCGGTGGCGTGGAGCACATGGGCCACGTCAGCATGATGCACGGCGTCGACCCTAACCCGCACATGTCGCTGTACGCGGCAAAAGCCTCGGGCATGATGGGCCTGACCGCGGAAATGCTCGGCAAAATGCACGGCATTACCCGCGAAGCCCAGGACGCGTTCGGCCTGCGCTCCCACCAGTTGGCCCACAAGGCGACCGTGGAAGGCAAGTTCAAGGATGAAATCATCCCGATGAACGGCTACGACGAGAACGGTTTCCTCAAACTGTTCGACTACGACGAAACCATTCGTCCGGACACCACCCTGGAAAGCCTGGCGGCGCTCAAGCCGGCCTTCAATCCAAAGGGCGGCACCGTGACAGCCGGTACCTCGTCGCAAATCACTGACGGTGCCTCTTGCATGATCGTGATGTCGGCGCAGCGTGCCCAGGACCTGGGTATCCAGCCGCTGGCCGTGATCCGTTCGATGGCGGTGGCGGGTGTGGACCCGGCAATCATGGGCTATGGTCCAGTACCGGCCACACAAAAAGCCTTGAAGCGCGCGGGCCTGACCATCAACGACATCGACTTCTTCGAGCTCAACGAAGCTTTCGCTGCACAGGCCCTGCCGGTGCTGAAAGATTTGAAAGTACTCGACAAGATGAATGAGAAGGTTAACCTGCACGGCGGCGCGATTGCCCTGGGCCACCCATTCGGTTGCTCCGGTGCGCGGATTTCTGGCACTTTGCTTAACGTGATGAAGCAAAATGGCGGCAACCTCGGGGTTGCAACCATGTGCATTGGTCTCGGCCAAGGCATTTCCACCGTCTTCGAACGCGTCTAAGCGTTGGGGTGACGGAAGCCGGGGCCCAGTGCCCCGGTTTTTTGTTTTTTGGAATTTTTAATATTTTTTTTCAACAAATTTTGTAAGAGGGCCAGAGCATGAAAGTCGAACCAGGGCTCTATCAACATTATAAAGGTCCGCAGTACCGTGTTTTCAGTGTGGCGCGCCACTCCGAGACCGCAGAAGAAGTCGTGTTCTATCAAGCTCTGTATGGCGATTACGGCTTTTGGGTGCGCCCGTTGAGCATGTTCCTGGAGACCGTCGAAGTTGACGGCGAGCAGGTCCCGCGCTTTGCTTTGGTCCAGGCCGAACCCAGTCTTTTTTCAGGGCAATAACGGCAGGTCGCGCAGACTGCTGCGCTTGACCTCACCTTGTTGCCACTATATATAGCGTTGCCGCGACAGGCGCCAACTGCCTTTCACTTCTCGAATTCAGGAATTTTCCGATCCATGGGCAAATCGCTGGTCATTGTGGAATCCCCGGCTAAGGCCAAGACCATCAACAAGTACTTGGGCAACGAGTACGTGGTGAAGTCGAGTATCGGCCATATCCGAGACCTGCCCACCAGCGGTTCGGCTAGCGCCAGCAAGGAGCCAGCCGCCAAGCGCGGCAAGGCGGCTGCGGGCGAAGGTCCGGTGCTCACCCCTAAAGAGAAAGCGCGCAAGCAGCTGGTCTCGCGTATGGGGGTGGACCCGGAACATGGCTGGAAGGCCAAGTACGAAATCCTTCCCGGCAAGGAAAAGGTCATCGAAGAGCTGCGCCGGCTCGCCAAGGATGCTGACACCATCTATCTCGCGACGGACTTGGACCGCGAAGGGGAAGCCATTGCCTGGCACCTGCGGGAAGCCATCGGCGGTGATGACAGCCGCTACAAGCGCGTGGTGTTCAACGAAATCACCAAGAAAGCTATCCAGGAAGCCTTCTCCAAGCCGGGCGAGCTGGACATCGACCGGGTCAACGCCCAGCAGGCGCGTCGCTTCCTCGATCGCGTGGTGGGTTACATGGTCTCGCCGCTGCTGTGGGCGAAGATTGCTCGTGGCCTGTCTGCCGGCCGAGTGCAATCGGTTGCGGTGAAGCTGGTGGTGGAGCGTGAGCGCGAGATCCGTGCGTTCATCCCCGAAGAATATTGGGAAGTCCACGCAGACCTCGGCACCGCCAAGGGCGCCAACGTGCGCTTTGAAGTGGCCCGTGAGAAAGGCGAGGCTTTCAAGCCGCTGAACGAAGCCCAGGCCATGGCCGCGCTGGAAAAGCTCAAGGCGTCCAGCTACAGCATCGTCAAGCGTGAAGACAAACCGACCAGCAGCAAGCCGTCGGCGCCGTTTATCACCTCCACCCTGCAACAGGCTGCGAGCAACCGCCTGGGCTTCGGTGTGAAGAAGACCATGATGATGGCCCAGCGCTTGTACGAAGCCGGCTACATCACGTATATGCGTACCGACTCCACCAACCTGTCGGTGGACGCGGTCGCCATGGCGCGTACCTATATTGAAAGCGAATTCGGCAAGAAGTACCTGCCGGAGAAGCCGAACGTCTACAGCAGCAAGGAAGGCGCACAGGAGGCTCACGAAGCGATTCGTCCTTCCGACGCCAACACCACGCCCGCCAAGCTGAGCGGCATGGAGCGCGACGCCGAGCGCCTCTACGAGCTGATCTGGCGCCAGTTCCTGGCCTGCCAGATGCTGCCGGCGCAATACCTGTCCACCACCGTGAGTGTGGGCGCTGGCGACTTCGAGCTGCGTGCCAAGGGCCGTATCCTCAAGTTCGACGGCTATACCCGTGTGATGCCGCAGATCGCCAAGCCGGGCGATGATGACGTGCTGCCGGACATGGCCCAGGGCGATACGCTGAAGCTGATCAAGCTCGACCCGTCCCAGCACTTTACCAAGCCGCCGGCGCGCTACTCCGAGGCCAGCCTGGTCAAAGAGATGGAAAAACGCGGCATCGGTCGTCCTTCGACCTACGCGGCGATCATCTCCACCATCCAGGACCGCGGCTACGTGGCGCTGCACAACCGTCGTTTCTATTCGGAAAAGATGGGCGACATCGTCACCGAGCGTCTGTCCGAGAGCTTCTCCAACCTGATGGACTACGGCTTCACCGCCGGGATGGAAGAGAACCTCGATGACGTGGCCCAGGGCGAGCGTGACTGGAAAAACGTGCTGGACGAGTTCTACGGCGACTTCAAGAAGAAACTCGAAGTGGCCGAAAGCCCTGAGAGTGGTATGCGTGCCAACCAGCCGGTGATGACCGACATTCCGTGCCAGACCTGTGGTCGGCCGATGCAGATTCGTACTGCGTCCACTGGCGTTTTCCTCGGTTGCTCGGGCTACAGCCTGCCGCCGAAAGAGCGCTGCAAGGCCACCGTCAACCTGGTGCCGGGCGACGAAATCGCGGCCGATGACGAGGGCGAGTCCGAGTCGTTGGTACTGCGTGGCAAGCACCGCTGCCCGATCTGCAGTACGGCGATGGACGCCTACCTGCTTGACGAGAAACACAAGCTGCACATCTGCGGTAACAACCCGGATTGCAACGGCTACGAGATCGAAGAGGGCACCTATCGCATCAAGGGCTATGAAGGTCCGAGCCTGGAATGTGACAAGTGCGGCAGCGAGATGCAGCTCAAGACCGGCCGTTTCGGCAAGTTCTTCGGCTGTACCAATCCGACCTGCAAGAACACCCGCAAGCTGCTGAAAAGCGGTGATGCGGCGCCGCCGAAGATGGACCCGGTGAAGATGCCGGAGCTCAAGTGCGAGAAGGTCAACGACACCTACATCCTGCGTGACGGTGCTTCGGGGTTGTTCCTGGCCGCCAGTCAGTTCCCTAAGAACCGCGAGACCCGTGCGCCGCTGGTGCTGGAAATCGTGCCGCACAAGGACGAGATCGATCCGAAGTACCACTTCCTGTGCGAAGCGCCGAAGAAGGACCCGGATGGTCGCCCAGCCGTGATCCGCTACAGCCGCAAGACCAAGGAGCAGTACGTGCAGTCCGAAGTGGACGGCAAGCCGACTGGCTGGAAAGCGTTCTATGACGGCGGCAAGTGGAAGGTCGAGGATAAACGCCAGGGCGCTTGATCCGGCGGATGCGCTGAAGACCCAAATGAGGGTGGGGGCTTGCCCCCTTCCTCATTTGGGTCTGTTTGGTTCTGAAAGTCGACTTTTGACCCGCATAAGCGGCGGTTTATTGCACTTGCAGTAGGCTCGGCTGATCCGTAACACTGTTCAGCCAGCATCACGTTTATTCGTTGTGGAGATTGCCGTCATGGCCTACGAACTCTATACCCGTACCAATCAGAAAATTTACTTCGCGGGTTTGTCCCTGGAAGCCCTTGGCCGTGCCGAGGAAGGGAAAGAGATGAATGCCATTGCGCTGGTCCAGGCGGGGCGTGAAGCGGCGTTGTTCCACCTGTATGGCGCCTTGCTGGGCCTGTGTCATGAAATCGCCGGGTTTTACCGCCTGCCCCAGGCCGGTTCGCCCCGTGCGGAAATGATCATGAATCGCGAAGTGCTGGACACCATGGCGATTCCTGAGCTGGCTGAGCTGGTGGAAATGGCGCAAAGCCCCGACAGTTGGATCGCACGCTTGCTCAAGGCGCATGCCGATATGTTCCAGCCGCCGCGCATTCCCCATGTGCCCAAGGGGGATGTGACCCAGCCGCTGATCGTGGCGGTTGCAGTGGAAGAGGAAGAGCCCAAGCCGTTGAGCCGGGAAGAGCTGGAAGGCTGGCGCCAGGAATTGAAAAAGATGGCGCTGCGCTTTCGTGAAGGCCTTAATGAATGTTGATCATCCTGTAGGAATTGGGCGGCGACCATTCATCAAGCTGTCAAGAAACCTGTTCAGATCCTCTGCGAGGCTGGGTGGATGACTGATATAATCCCGGCCTTTCGTGGAGAACAGACTTTTATGCCGACGTCCTTTCTGGAAATTGTTGAGTTGCCTGACGGCCGAATCGAGCTGCGCCGGGCAGAGGACGAAGGTTCTCTGGTCATTCTGGATTTTTCCGAGGATGCCAAGGTGTTCTTGCAGGGCCAGCACGTGGAAGTGGCTAAAGCCATGTTGAGCGTGGGTGTGCAGATGGCAGGTCGCCTGGCAGAAGGCGAACCGGAGAAAGAAGACGGGCCGCGGGTTCTTCATTGAGCCCAGATGACAGGTCGGTTTTTACAATGACCGGGTTTGTTGTGGTGAGTTGGCTTCTGCGTTGAACGGGCTTCTGTGGCGGGCTTGCTGTGGTGAGCGGGCTTGCCCCGCGTTGGACTGCGAAGCAGTCCTAGATGGATTTAATGCGGTATATCAGGTATTCCACGGTGCCTGGTTTTGGGGCCGCTTCGCAGCCCAACGCGGGGCAAGCCCGCTCGCCACAGAAGCCCGTTCACAGCAGACGCTCGCATATCACAGGCAAGGCCTGTGATTTCAGCCCAATCGAATATTCAAACTCTGGGCATCGCCCGTACGTGCAGCGCTGATCAGTTGCTGCTTGGCGCTGGCATTCAGCGGGTTCAACCAGCTCACTACCGTATGGCTACGACCCAGGCGCAAGGCTTCGCAGGTCAACTGCTGGGCACTTTGCGTACCGCGTGGTTGAAGCAGCAGGATGCGCTCGCGGTTGAGGCCAGCGTCCCGTAGCCAGGCCTGGGTCAGGCTGGCGGGCGGGGCGATCAGAGTCAGCCAGCGGGCGTCCTGCTCTTCGCTCAATTCGCGAAGGATCGGCGCCAGCAGGCTCAGGCAGCTCCCCGCTGCACCGCGCAACGACAATTCACTGAACGCCTCAGGCTCCGCGCTCCAGGGCGCTTCGATCGTTTCCTTGAGGATGGGCGCAAGGGGTTGGGCCATGAAGGCCTCGAACAGCGACAGTTGTGTGTGTTGTGGGGTGTGGACGAGCTGCATGATGCCTCCTTTAGCGGCGAATGACGCCGACGCTCAAGCCTTCGATCACCAGGTCCTGATCTTTCAGGTTCACTTCAATCGGGGCGAACTCAGGGTTTTCGGCCAGGAGCCAGACCTTGCTGCCTTCGCGCTTGAAGCGTTTGACGGTGACTTCGTCGCCGATACGGGCAACGACGATCTGGCCATTACGGGCTTCGCGGGTGGTGTGGACGGCCAACAGGTCGCCGTCGAAGATGCCCACGTCCTTCATGCTCATGCCATGGACCCGCAACAGGTAGTCGGCGCGCGGATGGAAGAAGGTAGGGTTGATGTTGCAGGACTCCTCGACGTGCTGCTGCGCCAGGATCGGCGCACCGGCGGCGACGCGGCCGATGATCGGCAGGGTCGATTCGTCGGCCTTGGCCTCGAAGCCAGGGATGCGAATACCGCGTGAGGCACCGGGGGTCATCTCGATCGCGCCTTTGCGAGCGAGGGCCTTGAGGTGTTCCTCGGCGGCGTTGGGGGACTTGAAACCCAGTTCCAGCGCAATCTCTGCTCGTGTCGGCGGGTAGCCGTTGTCATCGAGGCAGCGCTTGATAAAAGCCAGAATCTCAGCTTGGCGTGGCGTCAGTTTTAGCATGTTGATCGCTCTGTCTTTTTATACAGTGACTGGGATTATATACAGTGAACTGCGCTTGGCAATCATCCTTTTCCAGCCCTCCGCTGGACGGTCATCCCTGATGCTTCCCACAGGCCCGAGATAGCGCTGCCTACAGATCAATAGAGATGTGATTAAATAGCGATGAAATACATGACTGCCCGGCCGGAAAGCGAACTCGCAGGCTTGACAAGACACACCCTGAAACGTATGTTTCAAACAAGTGTTTGTCAGGCGGAGTAGCCATGGCCCAGTCGGAAACCGTTGAACGCATTCTCGATGCTGCCGAGCAATTGTTCGCGGAAAAAGGATTTGCTGAAACTTCATTGCGGCTGATCACCAGCAAGGCTGGCGTCAACCTCGCAGCAGTGAACTATCATTTCGGCTCAAAAAAAGCCCTGATCCAGGCGGTGTTCTCGCGCTTCCTGGGGCCGTTCTGCGCCAGTCTCGACCGTGAACTCGAGCGTCGCCAGGGCAAGACCGACCACAAGCCGACACTCGAAGAGCTGTTGGAAATCCTCGTTGAACAAGCATTGGTGGTTCAACCGCGCAGCGGCAACGACCTGTCGATCTTCATGCGCCTGCTCGGCCTGGCGTTCAGTCAGAGCCAGGGTCACTTGCGGCGCTATCTGGAGGACATGTACGGCAAGGTATTTCGTCGCTATATGTTGCTGGTCAACGAGGCCGCTCCGCGTATTCCACCGATTGAACTGTTCTGGCGCGTGCACTTCATGCTCGGAGCTGCGGCGTTCAGCATGTCGGGGATCAAGGCGCTGCGGGCGATTGCCGAGACTGATTTCGGCGTCAACACCTCTATTGAACAGGTCATGCGCCTGATGGTGCCGTTCCTGGCCGCCGGTATGCGTGCTGAAACCGGTGTGACCGACCCGACGATGGCTGCCGCCCAATTACGCCCACGCAGCAAATCCGCGCCAAGCCCCGCCAAGGTTTGAGCCACCCGGGTGTGCGCAGCCGCCTGCATCCGCTAAGCTAGCGGCCCATGCCGAATTCAGCTATTTACTCGCAACCTGTTGTGCTCACTGTGCCTGGTGGGGGCAACGGGTTGTGTGCGTTTTATAAGGAAGGTTTATGACTGCTGCCCTGCAAGGTTCTTTGATGGTCGACGTTGCCGGCACTTGGCTCACGGCCGAGGATCGCCACCTGCTGCGCCAGCCTGAGGTGGGTGGCCTGATCATTTTTGCGCGCAATATCGAGCACCCACGCCAGGTACGCGAGTTGAGTGCGGCGATTCGTGCCGTGCGCCCAGACCTGCTACTGGCGGTCGACCAGGAAGGCGGTCGCGTACAGCGCCTGCGTCAGGGCTTTGTGCGCCTGCCGGCCATGCGTGCCTTGGCGGATAACCCGAATGCAGAGTACCTGGCCGAGCAGTGCGGCTGGATCATGGCCACCGAAGTACTGGCCGTGGGCCTGGACCTGAGCTTCGCCCCGGTGCTGGACCTGGATTATCAGCGCAGCGCCGTGGTCGGCACCCGTTCCTTCGAGGGCGACCCCGAGCGGGCCGCCGTGCTGGCGGGTGCATTCATCCGTGGGATGAACAGCGCCGGCATGGCCGCCACCGGTAAGCACTTCCCCGGTCACGGCTGGGCCGAGGCCGATTCCCACGTCGCCATTCCCAATGATGAGCGTAGCCTGGAACAGATTCGCGCCAATGACCTGGTGCCTTTCGCACGCCTGAGTAAGCAACTGGCGGCTGTGATGCCCGCGCACGTCATCTACCCGCAAGTCGACACCCAGCCAGCCGGCTTCTCGCGCCGCTGGTTGCAGGACATCCTGCGCGGCGAGTTGCAGTTCGATGGGGTGATTTTCAGCGATGACCTGTCCATGGCGGGGGCGCATGTGGTCGGTGATGCTGCCAGCCGCATCGAGGCCGCGTTGACGGCCGGTTGCGACATGGGACTGGTGTGCAATGATCGCGCGGCGGCTGAGTTGGCACTGAGTGCGGCGCAGCGCATGAAGGTTACGCCATCGGTGCGCATCGCGCGCATGCGTGGGCAGGTGGTTGCTTCGACCGAGTACAAGCAGGATCCGCGTTGGTTGGCGGCGCTGACTGCGTTGCGGGATGCTCAGCTGATCGGCTGAACACTGCGTCGCGGCCATCGGGGGCAAGCCCCCTCCCACATGACGGCTGCGATCGAATGTGGAAGGGGGCTTGCCCCCGATGGCGGTCGAGCTGTCAGCGCTTTTCCTGTTTGTTGGGCAACGGCGCAAACAGCGCTTCTATATCCTCGTTGCCCAACTGCCAATCCCCGGTCGTACGGCCATCCAGCACACCTGCCGCCAGGTCGGACTTTTCCTTTTGCAGGTGCTGGATTTTTTCCTCCACCGTGCCCCGGGCAATCATCTTGTAGACGAAAACCGGCTTCTCCTGGCCGATGCGATACGCACGGTCAGTCGCCTGGTTCTCCGTCGCCGGGTTCCACCAGGGGTCGTAATGGATCACCGTGTCGGCTTCGGTCAGGTTCAAGCCCACACCGCCGGCCTTCAGGCTGATCAGGAAAATCTGCAGTTTGCCGCTCTGGAAATCCTTCACCGGCGTGCGCCGGTCCCGCGTCTGGCCGGTCAACAAGGCGTAGGCAACACCGCGCTTTTTCAGCTCGACTTCGATCAGGCTCAACATTGAGGTGAACTGGGAAAACAGCAGGATCCGCCGACCTTCCTCAAACAACTCCTCAAGCATTTCCATCAAGCTATCGAGCTTGCCCGAGCTGCTGCCGCGGGCGGGCAGGGTGGCGTCGTTGACCAGGCGCAGGTCGCAGCACACCTGGCGCAGCTTGAGCAGCGCCTCAAGAATGATGATCTGGCTGCGTGCCACGCCCTTGCGGGTGATCTCGTCGCGGACCTTCTTGTCCATGGCCAGGCGCATGGTTTCGTACACGTCACGCTGGGCCTCGTTGAGGTCGACCCAGTGGATGATCTCGGTCTTGGGCGGCAGCTCCGTGGCCACTTGTTCTTTGGTGCGGCGCAACAGGAAGGGTTTGATCCGACCGTTGAGGTGCTGCAGTCGTACGTCGCTGGCGCGCTTTTCGATGGGCACGCGGTAATCGCGGTTGAAGCTTTTTACGTCACCCAGCCAGCCCGGCAGCAGGAAGTGGAACAACGACCACAGCTCACCCAGGTGGTTTTCCAATGGCGTACCGCTCAGGCACAGGCGCTGCCGCGCATTCAGTTCGCGTGCCGCCTGGGCCGCCTTGCTGGACGGGTTCTTGATGTACTGGGCTTCATCGAGGATCAGTACATGCAGGGGCAGGGCCTTGAGCTGGTCGATGTCCTTGGGTAGCAGTGCATAGGTGGTCAGCAGCAGGTCATAGTCCTGCAGGTTCGCGAAATGTTTCTTGCGGGCTGCGCCATACAACGCCATCACTTTGAGTTGCGGCGTGAAGTGCGCCGCTTCGTCCAGCCAGTTGGGAATCAGGCTGGTGGGCATCACCACCATGCAGGGGCGATCCAGGCGCCCGGCGTTCTTTTCAGTGAGAATATGCGCCAGGGTCTGCAGGGTCTTGCCCAGGCCCATGTCATCCGCAAGTATCCCGCCCACATCAAGCTGGCGCAGCGACTGCATCCAGCTCAAGCCTTCCAGTTGATATGGACGCAGGGTCGCGTTCAGCCCTTCGGGCGCCACGCAGGTGAAATCCTTGATGTCCCGCAGGCGTTGGGCGAAGTTGCGGATCTTTTCGCCACCTTCCCACTGCAGCGGCAGGTCTTCCAGCGGGTTAAGGCGGATTGCATCAGCCTTGGCCAGGCGCAGCGTGGTGGTGCCGGCTTCCTGTAGATAAAACTCACCGAGGGTGGCCAGCACCGGTTTCAGTCGGCCATAGGGCAACGCCACTTGTATGGGGCCGTGGCCATTGGGCAGGCCAGGGATATTCACCAGGATCAGCTCATCATCGCGACGCCGCGCCAGCTTCTCCGGGTTGAGTATCTCGGTGTGGGAGCGCATCAGGTTCAGCAGGATCGGCAACAGGCTCAGTCGCTCGCCGTTGACGATGATCCCCAGCTCCAGATCGAACCAATCACGCTCCGGACCTTCATCTACCGTGGCGTACCAGTCATCGACGGCGCTCAGGTCGAAGCCGAAATCATCATCGATCAGCAGCTCCCAGCCTTCGGCCCGCAAGGTCGGCGTGGCATTGAGGGTGAAGGTCAGCCAGGCACTGTCATTGACCATCTCGAACAGTTCCCCGGCGCTCTCAGGCAGGGCCTTGCTCTGGCGCGTAGCGATCTTGAAGCCCAGCAGGCGCAGTTGCTCGCGGTACGGCTGTTCCAGCTCGGGATGGCGCTTGATGCGCAGGCTCTGGGTGTCCTGGCGCACGATGATGTCAGTGTTTTTCTGCCCGCTGACATAGTTGCCCAAATAGTTGAACGACAGCGCCGCCCTGTGCTGGATATAGCGCTGCATCTTGCCGTTGCGTGGTTCGAACGCGCTGAACTCCACGCTGGCCATCCACAGGCGCGGCACCGGCACCACATCCTCCATGACCACCTGCGGCAACACCGCGCGGTTTTCCAGGACTGCCTGGAGTTTTTCCAGCAGTTCTGCGTCCTGGGCGGCAGCGGGGAAGGCCAGGGTTTCCTGGACCTTGAGCAATACCGCCGCGATGTGTTTGCAGTTGGTGCGCACCGGGCAAGTGCAGCGGCTGTCCACCAGGATCAACGTGCCTTTGGCCGATTCGCGCAGCGAAATGGTCTGCCGGTAGACGTTGCCGCCTGAGCCTTCGCAACTGGCGATGATGGTGCTGTCGCCGGATTCGACGATGCGCACCCGGTTCTCCAGGGCATAACGCCGCCCGCGCTCAAGGCTCTGCTCTTTAAAGCGATTGGCCCACGAAGGGGCCAGGGGTTTGGTCAGCGACGACGTCAGGGGCATGGCGATGGATCAGTCCTGCAGGTCGGGCGGTGGTGCGCTGGGGGGCTTGGCGGTCAGCGAGGTGATCTTGATCAGCAACGCCAGGTGGCCGCCGTCCAGGTAGTTGAGCTGGTTGTTCTTGGTGCGCACGTCGGTCTGGCTCAGGTGTTCGCTGGCGATCACGCTGCCGTTGGCGTCGAACTGGTTGATCCAGAAGTTCGCATCGATATCGGTAAAACGCCCCAGTTGCAGGCTCAGCACGCCCTCGATGGGGAACTGGCCGAACTGCTCCTGGCCGTCCGTGATGGCGACCTTGACCGGCTGCTCGCCCAGGTTCTGTTCCCAGGCCTTATGCAGCAGCACCGTGTAGGTGGAGTCGGCGCGCAGCTTATCGACGATGCTGGACAGGCGCGGCGGGCTCAGCCGGTCGCCCAGGCGCGCGGCGCCAGCATCCCAGTTTTCCGGGGCGGCGCGGCTGTTGATCACCGGTTCGGCGTTCTGGCGCACCAGGATCATTTCCACCTGGTACGGGCTGTCGGCGAACGCCGCAGGTGCCGCGACCACCAACAACAGGCTCAACATGCGGAACAGGCGCATTCGGGCGTCCTTCAAGCAGGTTTCGGGATGAGGCGCTCGAACAGCGCCTCCAAGGTGTTAAAGCGTTCTTCGGCGCGTTCCATCGGCACCATGAACTTGAACAGCGTAGCCCCTTCGAACTTGTAGCGGTTGGGCTGGCCCTGGATCAGCTTGATCAGCACCAATGGGTCCACGGGGGTCTGCGCCTCGAATTCGATGCGCCCGCCCTGCGGCCCGGCGTCGACCTTCTTGATCCCCAGTTGCTCGGCCTGCAATTTGAGCAGGGTCAGTCGCACCAGGTTCTTGGTCGGCTCGGGCAACAGGCCGAAGCGGTCGATCATCTCCACCTGCAGGTCCTTGAGGCCTTCTTCGTCGGTGGCCGAGGCGATGCGTTTGTACAGGATCAGCCGTGCGTGCACATCCGGCAGGTAGTCCTCGGGAATCAACGCAGGCAAGCGCAGGTTGATCTCCGGACCGCCGCCCAATGGTTGATCGAGGTTCGGTTGCTCACCCTTGCGGATGGCTTTCACCGCACGCTCAAGCATTTCCATATACAGGGTGAAACCCACCGCCTGGATCTGCCCGCTCTGGCCATCGCCCAGCAGTTCGCCGGCGCCACGGATTTCCAGGTCGTTGGTGGCCAGCACAAAACCGGCGCCCAGGTCCTGGGTGTTGGCGATCGCTTCCAGGCGTTTTTCCGCATCGCCGGTGATTTGCTGGCGCGGTGGCGTCAGCAGATAGGCATAGGCCTGGTGGTGGCTGCGTCCGACGCGGCCGCGTAACTGGTGAAGCTGTGCCAGGCCAAACTTGTCGGCGCGCTCGATGATGATGGTGTTGGCGCTCGGCACGTCGATGCCGGTCTCGATGATGGTCGAGGCGATCAGCACGTTGAAGCGCTTGTGGTAGAAGTCGCTCATCACTTGCTCGAGTTCGCGCTCGCGCATCTGCCCATGGCCGATGGCGATACGCGCCTCCGGCACCAGCTCGGCCAGGTCGGCGGCGCATTTCTCGATGGTTTTCACATCGTTGTGCAGGTAATAAACCTGCCCGCCGCGCAGCAGTTCGCGCAGCAGCGCTTCCTTGACCGTGCTTTTGTTCTGCTCCATCACGAAGGTGCGCACCGACAGGCGACGTGCCGGCGGCGTGGCGATGATCGACAGGTCGCGCATGCCAGACACCGCCATGTTCAGCGTACGCGGAATCGGCGTGGCGGTGAGGGTGAGGATGTCGACTTCGCTGCGCAGGGCCTTGAGCTGTTCTTTCTGGCGCACACCAAAGCGGTGTTCTTCGTCGATGATCACCAGCCCCAGGTTCTTGATCTTCACGTCATCCGACAGCAGCTTGTGCGTGCCGATCACGATGTCGATCTTGCCTTCGGCCAGGTCGGCGACGGCAGCATTCACTTCCTTGGCTGATTTGAAGCGGCTCATCACTTCGACGGTCACCGGCCAATCGGCAAAGCGGTCGCGGAAGCTGTTGTAGTGCTGTTGGGCGAGCAGGGTGGTGGGCACCAGGATCGCCACCTGTTTGCCGCCATGCACTGCGATGAAGGCGGCGCGCATCGCCACTTCGGTCTTGCCGAAGCCCACGTCGCCGCAGACCAGGCGGTCCATCGGCTTGGGCGCGAGCATGTCGGCGCGCACCGCTTCGATGGTGGTTTGCTGGTCTGGGGTTTCTTCAAAGGCGAAGCCGGCGCTGAAAGTGGCGTAGTCAGCTTTCGGGTCGGCGAACGCATAACCCTCGCGGGCAGCGCGGCGGGCGTAGATGTCGAGCAGCTCGGCGGCGACGTCGCGCACCTGTTCGGCGGCCTTGCGCTTGGCTTTCTGCCAGGTCTCGGAGCCCAGGCGGTGCAACGGCGCCAGGGCGTCGTCGCTGCCGGTGTAGCGGGCGATCAGGTGCAGGTTGGCCACCGGCACGTAGAGCTTGGCGCCCTCGGCGTATTCCATGGTGAGGAATTCGGCGGCCTGGTTGTCGATCTCCAGGGTCTGCAGGCCCAGGTAACGGCCGACGCCATGGTCGATATGCACCACCGGCGCGCCTTCGCGCAGCTCGGTCAGGTTCTTGATCACCGCGTCGTTGTTGGCGTCGGCGCGTTTTTCACGGCGGCGGCGCTGCATCACGCGTTGGCCGAACAGCGGGCTCTCGGCAATCAATGCCAAGGCTGGATCGTCCAGCAGCAGGCCTTCGTCCAGTGGCGCGATGGTGATCGCCAGGCGGTCTTTGCTCGCCACAAAATCCGGCCAGCTGTCGACGGTTTTCGGGCGCAGCTTCAGGCGTTCCAGCAGCTCCAGCAGCACCTCTCGGCGACCAGCGGATTCGGCGGTGAACAGCACACGGCCCGGGAAGTCACCGAGGAAGTTGGACAGCGCTTCCAACGGTTGCGTGGCTTTGGCCTGGATTGCCAGGTCCGGCAGCATTGCTGCCGGGAAGCGCTCGCGGCCGGCGCCTTTTTCCACATCCTGCTGGCTGGCGACCACGCGTGGCCAGTTTTTCAGGCGGGCGAAGCAGTCTTCTACCGGCAGGAACAACTCGGCGGGCGGCAATAAAGGACGCGATGGATCGACGCGGCGCTCTTCGTAGCGGTTGCGCACATCGTTCCAGAAGTTTTCCGCCGCTTGTTCGATACCGGGCAGCGAGAACACCTGGGTGTCTTGTGGCAGGTAGTCGAACAGGGTGGAGGTTTCGTCGAAGAACAGCGGCAGGTAGTACTCGATACCGGCCGGGGTAATCCCGCTGCTCAGGTCCTGGAAGATCGGGCAGCGGCGGAAGTCCACGTCGAAGCGTTCACGAAAGCGCGCCTTGAAGCGGGTGACCGCGTCTTTTTGCAGCGGGAATTCCCGTGCCGGCAGCAGCTTGATCGAGTCTACTTTGTCGATGGAGCGCTGGTTCTCCGGGTCGAAGGTGCGCAGGGTTTCGATTTCGTCATCGAACAGGTCGATGCGATAGGGCAGTTTGCTGCCCATCGGGAACAGGTCGATCAACGCACCGCGCACCGCGAACTCACCGTGCTCGTATACCGTATCGACGCAACGATAGCCGCTGGCTTCCAGGCGCGTGCGCATCTGCTCCACATCGAGCTTCTGGCCGACATCCAGCACCAGGCTGCTGCCCAGCAGGAACTTGGTCGGCGCCAGGCGATGCAGTGCCGTGGTGATCGGCACCACCAGCACGCCGTGGGCCAGTTCCGGCAGGCGGTACAGGCTGGCGATGCGCTGGGAGATGATGTCCTGGTGCGGCGAGAACAGGTCGTAGGGCAAGGTTTCCCAGTCGGGGAAATGCAGCACCGGCAAATCGGGGGCGAAGAAGCTCAGCTCCTGCTCCAACCGTTCGGCGCTTTGGCTGTCGGCGGTGAGCAGCAGGGTAAAGCGCTTGGCTGCGCTGGCAGCCTCGGCGATGGCCAGGCTCAGGGCGGCACCGGGCAGGTTGCCCCAATGCTGTTTACCTGCCTCGGCAGGGAGTAGCGGTAGACGCAGAACGGGCACGGAAGGTTGAGCTCCAAGCGTTGCGACAAAGTCGGTAATTGTAACGGCCCAAGGTGCCGCCTGTCAGTTTCTGACTGAGCCTATTACGGTTTGCGGGAAATGTAGTGGCTAAGACAAACAATGGCGCGTTTTGACTCAATATGTAGTGCCGAAATACGCGATTGTTTAGGAGGGTTACGGACAAGTTGGCCTGCTCTCCCAACTGGTGGCCTTCTGGAACCCGCGTATTTACTGGGCTGTAGCGGGGCGGTATTTTTTGGCAAGGGGTTTTTGTTGTGGCGCGCGCATTGCTCCGAGGGCGGTCGGGCGGCATAATGTAGCCCCTTTTTTCAGCCCCTACATGTGGAAGGTTCCCGTGACTCAGAAGCCCGACCAGTGTCTTGGTGAATGGATCGACCGTGAAGCACTCGCAGAAGCGATGATCCCGCTTATCGGTCAGCTGTACCGCAATAACAATGTGGTGAGCTCGATCTATGGCCGCAGCCTGATCAACCAGTCCGTCATCGCGATTCTCAAAGCGCACCGCTTTGCACGCCATCGCTCTGCGGACGACAGCGAACTCTCCGTCCACGAAACATTCCCACTGCTTAAAGCCATGAGCGAGCTCAAGCTCGGCGCGGCCTCGGTAGACCTGGGCAAGCTGGCCTACAAATTCCGCAAGGAAGGCGCCGGCCGTACCGCCGAGCAGTTCGTGCGTGAAGAAATGGCCGATGTGGTTGGCCAGCAAAATGCCGCGGCCCGCAAAGGCACCGACGTGGTGCTGTACGGCTTCGGTCGTATCGGCCGCCTGCTGGCACGCATCCTGATCGAAAAAACCGGTGGCGGCGACGGCCTGCGCCTGCGTGCCATCGTGGTGCGCAAAGGCGCCGAGAACGACCTGACCAAGCGTGCAAGCCTGCTGCGTCGCGATTCGGTACACGGTCCGTTCAACGGCACCATCGTCATCGATGAAGAAAACAACACCATCACCGCCAACGGTAACCTGATCCAGGTGATCTACGCGAAGAACCCGTCCGAGGTGGATTACACCCAATACGGCATCAAGGACGCCCTGCTGGTGGACAACACCGGTGTATGGCGTGACGCCGAGGGCCTGGGCCAGCACCTGGCCTGCCCGGGTATCGACCGCGTTGTGCTGACCGCGCCTGGCAAGGGCAAGCTGAAGAACATCGTTCACGGCATCAACCACGCTGAAATCACCGCTGACGACAAGATCGTGTCCGCCGCGTCCTGCACCACCAACGCCATCGTGCCGGTGCTGAAGGCGGTGAATGACAAGTTCGGCATCGTCAACGGCCACGTCGAGACGGTTCACTCGTACACCAACGACCAGAACCTGATCGACAACTTCCACAAGGGCGATCGCCGTGGCCGTAGCGCCGCGTTGAACATGGTGATCACCGAGACAGGTGCTGCCACCGCTGCAGCCAAGGCCCTGCCTGAGCTGGCCGGCAAGCTGACCGGTAACGCGATCCGCGTGCCGACGCCGAACGTGTCCATGGCCATCCTCAACCTGAACCTTGAGAAAGCCGCCACCCGTGAAGAGATGAACGAGTACCTGCGCTACATGGCGCTGCACTCGGACCTGCACAAGCAGATCGACTTCGTCAACTCGCAGGAAGTGGTCTCCACCGACTTCGTAGGCTCGCGCCACGCCGGTGTGGTGGACGCCGAAGCGACCATTACCCAGGACAACCGCGTTGTCCTGTACGTGTGGTACGACAACGAGTTCGGCTACAGCTGCCAGGTGGTTCGCGTGATGGAAGACATGGCTGGGGTCAACCCGCCTGCGTTCCCGCGTTAAGCATTTGCGTTGAATGAAAAGCCCCGACTGGTTCGGGGCTTTTTTGTGGTTGGAAGGGCCTCATCGGGGGCAAGCCCCCTCCCACATTTAAACCGCATTCCTGCAGGGTGAATGCGGTCCAGTGTGGGAGGGGGCTTGCCCCGATGACGTCAGTCCAGACAATACACGCCTTCATTCCAGCAACCTCTCCGACAAGCCCTTGGGCGCTAACCAGACCCCCAGGTAAGCCTTCGCCAGCTCATTATCGCTGCTGCTGAACAACACTTCTCCATTGATTTCCAGGTCCAAGCCGCGTCCGGGTCGAAAATCCAGTGCGTAGCGATCACCGCTATGGATGTTGCGAAAGACGGCATGCAGTTTGTCCACTTCGGATTTCAAGCGGTCGCTGATGTGCTGGCGCGCCAGTGTGGTGTTGGCGGCCTTGATCACGTCGTTGCGGTCGATGTCGCGAAAGTAATACAGCGTCAGGCGCAGCGCTGCCTGTTGGTCCCAGGCCTGCTTGGCGTTCAAATCCGGCGGGGCGTACAGCGCGGCCGCATACACATCCGCCCAGAGGTACGTGAGCACCGTCTGGTTTTTCAGCACCAATGCCTGGGAGTGTGCCGGAAAGTCGGCCTGCCTGAGTCGATTCGGCTCATTGGCCTGTGCGGAGATCGACAACATCAGCATTAAACCGAAAACCAGATGCCGCATAATGGCGCGTCCCGAAAAGATCCGTGGCTACAGGTTAATTCATTTTCCGGCAGCGACAGGGTTCAGGGATAATCTGCGCTGTGTAGTAAAGGCATTGCTGGCCTACGACGCGACCAAGGGTTAATGTTCGCGGCGTTGAGCCTTATATAGACTGTGCCCCGGTTCACACACTTGAGCCAAATTGTCCTTCATGACCGCTGGCCGCGGCATGATTTAGCCAGGCGTCCAACCGTACGCCTGGCCTGTTCTGAGGAGTACGCATGGCTGTCTACAACTACGACGTGGTGGTACTGGGTTCCGGCCCGGCTGGAGAAGGTGCGGCGATGAACGCTGCCAAAGCTGGGCGCAAGGTGGCGATGGTCGATAGCCGTCGCCAGGTCGGCGGTAACTGCACCCACCTGGGTACCATCCCGTCCAAGGCGTTGCGTCACTCCGTGCGCCAGATCATGCAATTCAACACCAACCCGATGTTCCGGGCCATTGGTGAGCCACGCTGGTTCTCGTTCCCGGACGTGCTCAAAAGCGCCGAGAAAGTCATCTCCAAGCAAGTCGCGTCGCGTACCGGCTACTACGCCCGTAACCGCGTCGACCTGTTCTTCGGCACCGGCAGCTTTGCCGACGAGCAAACCATCGAAGTGGTCTGCCCCAACGGCGTGGTCGAAAAGCTGGTGGCCAAGCACATCATCATCGCCACCGGTTCGCGCCCGTATCGCCCGGCGGACATCGATTTCCACCACCCGCGTATCTACGATAGCGACACCATCCTGAGCCTGGGCCACACCCCGCGCAAACTGATCATCTACGGCGCCGGCGTGATCGGCTGTGAATACGCGTCGATCTTCAGCGGCCTGGGCGTACTGGTGGAGCTGGTGGACAACCGCGACCAGTTGCTGAGCTTCCTCGACTCGGAAATCTCCCAGGCGTTGAGCTACCACTTCAGCAACAACAACATCACTGTGCGCCACAACGAAGAGTACGAGCGCGTCGAAGGCCTGGACAACGGCGTGATCCTGCACCTCAAGTCCGGCAAGAAGATCAAGGCCGATGCCTTGCTGTGGTGCAACGGCCGTACCGGCAACACCGACAAGCTGGGCATGGAAAACATCGGGGTCAAGGTCAACAGCCGTGGCCAGATCGAAGTGGACGAGAACTACCGCACCTGCGTGGCGAACATCTACGGTGCCGGTGACGTGATCGGCTGGCCGAGCCTGGCCAGTGCCGCCCATGACCAGGGCCGTTCGGCGGCAGGCAGCATTGTCGACAATGGCAGTTGGCGCTACGTGAACGACGTGCCGACCGGGATCTACACCATTCCCGAGATCAGCTCGATCGGCAAGAACGAACACGAACTGACCAAGGCCAAGGTGCCTTACGAAGTGGGCAAGGCGTTCTTCAAGAGCATGGCGCGTGCGCAGATCGCCGGCGAGCCGCAAGGCATGCTGAAGATTCTGTTCCACCGTGAAACCCTTGAGGTACTCGGCGTGCATTGCTTCGGCTACCAGGCGTCGGAGATCGTGCACATCGGCCAGGCGATCATGAACCAGCCGGGCGAGCTCAATACCCTCAAGTACTTCGTCAACACCACGTTCAACTACCCGACCATGGCCGAAGCCTATCGGGTAGCGGCCTACGACGGCCTCAACCGGCTTTTTTGAGCGGCTCCGGCCGGTGGCCTGAGCCGGCCGGGGAGACCGATTTCAGTAATTCCCGAGGGTGGCAGTGGCCAAACCGGGAAAGTCTGTAATCAGGCTATCTACGCCGAAGTCGGCGAGCCTGCGCATCAGCGCGGGTTCGTTGACCGTCCACACGGACACGTGCAAGCCCTGGCGCTGGGCTTTTTCCAGTCGCTCAGGGGTGCACAGCGTCCAGTTCAACGCCAGGATCTCACAGCCATAGTTCTGCGCGACCTTCAGCGGGTCGAGCCAGGCGTATTCGGCAACCAGGCCGCGTGACAGGTCCGGGGTGAGCTCAACCGCAGCTTTCAGCACTTCCCGCGAACTTGAGGTGACGGTGACTTTGTCCATCAGGCCAAAGCGCACGGCCATCTCCCGAATCGCCAGCACGGTGGTGGCGGCGCGGGTACGCGAGGCGCTTTTGACTTCCAGTTGCCAGTGATCGAAGTCGCATTTCTCGAACAGTTCTTCCAGGCGTGGGATCGGGCAGGGCTTGACCCAGCCCGGGCCGCCTTTGCGCGCATCCATCTTCACCAGGTCGGCCGCCGAATACTCGACGACTTTGCCGCGCCGGTCGGCGGTGCGCTTGAGGGTCGGGTCGTGGATGACCATCAACTCGCCGTCCATGGACAGGTGCAAGTCCAGTTCGCAGCGGCGTACGCCGTGCTTGAGGCATTCCTGGAAGCTGGTCAGGGTGTTTTCCGGTGCTTCGCCTTTGGCACCGCGGTGGCCGTAAATCAGGGTCACAGTTGCTCCTATGCGCCAGGTCTGCTGGCGGGGTAATACGAATTCAGGTGTCCTGGGCGTCGCTCTGTTCCCGCGCCAGGCGCCGTTCCTGCGCCTGTTTCTGCAGGATATAGCGCGCCAGCAATTGGCGTTGGGCGTCGGTCATGGCTTCGAATTCCGTGCCCACGTCAAAACCTGTGCCCTTGGGATCGCAATGGGTGACGCGGGCGCGCAGCAGCAGGCCAAGTGCCTGGGGCATCAGCACCAGCTTGACCGCCAGGTGCGCACCGGGCGACAGGGGCGTGGGGTGTTGGAAGTCGATACCGCCTTCGGAAATGATCACCGGCTGCGGCGCGCCGACTTCATCCAGCAGGCCGCGCGCCATGATCTGGCTGAGCAGGTCCAGGCGTTTGTTCTGTACTTTGAGGAAGGCGGCCAGGCTGCGATCTTTCTCATTGATCTGGCGCAACAGGTGCTGGGCCTCGAATTCGCTCAGGTGCAGTTCGCTGAGCAGATTGAACAGCGGCGAATCATCCAGCAACACTTCCTTGCTCGCCGCCTCGGGGGCAGACAGGCTTTTGATTTGGAGTGCGATCATGTCGGCGATACGGTAGTATTCGCGGCGCTCTTCTTCATCTAATGTCGACATGGCGAACCCCAAGTAGCGTTAATGGTCTGAGTGTAAAGCTGCTTACCAGACCCCGCCACCGGGACGTCTTCTTTTCCTCCGAACAAGCCCCGACATGTTCAGACCTCTCTTCGTATTTATCGGCACGCGTTATACCCGTGCAAAGCGTCGCAATCATTTTGTGTCGTTCATTTCCTTGACCTCGATGATCGGGCTCGCCTTGGGCGTGGTCGTGATGATCGTGGTGCTGTCGGTGATGAATGGCTTCGATCATGAGATGCGCACCCGCGTGCTGGGCATGGTGCCCCACGCCACCATCGAGGGCGATGCGCCCATCAGCGACTGGCAAAGCCTGGCCGCCAAGGTCAAGCAGAACCCCAAGGTACTGGCCGTTGCGCCGTTTACCCAGATGCAAGGGTTGCTGACCAACGACGGCAAGGTGCAGAAGATCCTGCTCAATGGCATCGACCCGGCCCAGGAACGTAATGTGTCGATCATCGACAAGTTCATGTTGTCGGGCAAACTCGATGACCTGGCGCCCGGCGAGTTCGGCATCGTGATCGGCGACAAGGCGGCGGCCAAGCTGGGCGTGGGCCTGGGCGACAAATTGACCTTCGTCGCGCCGGAAGTCACCGTGACCCCGGCCGGCATGTTCCCGCGCATGAAGCGCTTTACCGTGGTGGGCACCTTCCACGTCGGCGCCGGCGAGATCGACGGCTACCTCGGCCTGACCAACCTTACCGACCTGGCCCGCCTGCACCGCTGGCAGCCGGACCAGGTGCAGGGCCTGCGCCTGAAGTTCAACGACCTGTTCGACGCACCGCGCACCTCGTGGGAAATCGCCCAGCATTTGGGCGACAGCCAGTACTACGCCCGCGATTGGACGCGTACCCACGGCAACCTCTACCAGGCCATCCGCATGGAAAAAGCCATGATCGGCCTGCTGTTGCTGCTGATCGTCGCCGTGGCCGCCTTCAACATCATCTCCACGCTGGTGATGGTGGTGAACGACAAGAAGGGCGATATCGCCATCCTGCGCACACTCGGTGCCACGCCGGGACAGATCATGGCGATCTTCATGGTGCAGGGCACCGTGATCGGCGTGGTCGGGACCTTGATCGGCACGGCGGTCGGCATTCTGGCCGCGCTGAACGTGAGTGCCGCCATCGCCGGCCTCGAAACCCTGATCGGCCACAAGTTTCTCAATGCCGACGTCTACTTCATCGACTACTTGCCGTCCCAGGTGCAGGCCCAGGACGTGTTGATGGTAGGCGGCGCGGCGTTGGTCCTGAGTTTCCTTGCCACCCTGTATCCAGCCTGGCGCGCGGCGCGTACCCAGCCAGCACAGGCCTTACGTTATGAGTGAATCGGGCATGAGTGAAAAAGCAATCCTGAGCTGCCGCAACCTGGGCAAATCCTATGAGGAAGGTCCGGAGTCGGTGGTGGTGCTGTCCAACCTGCAACTTGAGCTGCACCCGGGCGAGCGCGTGGCGATCGTCGGCAGTTCCGGTTCCGGCAAAAGTACCTTGCTGAACCTGCTGGGCGGCCTGGATACGCCGTCCCAGGGCAGCGTATGGCTGGCCGGTGAAGAACTCTCGGCCCTCGGCGAAAAGGCCCGTGGCCAACTGCGCAACCGTTCGCTCGGTTTTGTGTACCAGTTCCACCACCTGTTGCCGGAATTCACCGCCCTGGAAAACGTGTGCATGCCGCTGCTGATCGGCAAGACCGCGATCCCGGAAGCCCGCCAGCGCGCCAAGGCCCTGCTGGAGCGCGTCGGCCTCGGTCATCGCCTGGAGCACAAGCCGGCCGAACTGTCCGGCGGCGAGCGCCAGCGTGTGGCAATCGCCCGTGCCCTGGTGAACAACCCGGGCCTGGTGATGCTCGACGAGCCTACCGGCAACCTTGACTCCCACACGGCCCAGGGCATCAAGGACTTGATGCTGGAACTGAGCACCCAGATGCGCACTGCGTTCCTGGTGGTGACCCATGACATGAGCATGGCCCGCCAGATGGACCGCGTGCTGCACCTGCAGGAAGGTCACCTGGTCGCCATCTGACCCGTTTCAAGCCCGGTGCTTCATGCGCCGGGCTTTTTCATTTTTTCAGGCGGTGCAAGCGAATGTTCAGACCGTTATCGATTTTCATCGGCACGCGCTATACCCGCGCCAAGCGCCGCAACCGTTTTGTCTCGTTTATCTCGATGACCTCGATGATCGGCCTCGCCCTGGGCGTGTTGGCGATGATCGTGGTGCTGTCGGTGATGAACGGCTTCCAACGCGAAATGAGCTCACGCATCCTCGGCATGGTGCCCCATGCCACCATCGTCGGTGTGAGCCCGATCGATAATTGGCAACCCGTTGCCGCCGCCGCGATGAAGAACCCGGAAGTCACCGCAGCGGTACCATTCACACAGATGGACGGCATGTTCTCCTACAAAGGCGCGATGCAGCCGATCGAGATCAGCGGCATCGACCCGGCGCAGGAAGGCAAGGTGTCGATCGTGGCCCAGCATATCGTGCAGGGCAAACTGGATGACCTCAAACCCGGCGAATTCGGCGTTGTGGTCGGCGAAATCACTGCCCGGCGTTTCCGCCTGAATGTGGGCGACAAGCTGACCCTGATCGTGCCGGAAATCAGCACTGCGCCGGGTGGCATCACCCCACGCATGCAGCGCTTGAACGTGGTGGGGATCTTCAAGGTCGGTGCCGAACTGGATGGCTCCATGGCCATGATCCACATGGCCGACGCTGCCGAGATCCAGCACTGGCAGCCAAACCAGGTGCAAAGCGTGCGCCTGGCGGTGAAAGACCTGTACGCGGCACCCAAGGTCTCGGCGGATATCGCCGCCAGCCTGGGCAACGGCTACAAGCCCGATGACTGGACTCACACCCAGGGCAGTCTGTTCAGCGCGATGAAGATGGAAAAGACCATGATCGGTCTGCTGTTGCTGATGATCGTCGCCGTGGCGGCATTCAACATCATCGCCACCTTGATCATGGTGGTGAACGACAAGGGCGCGGACATTGCGATCCTGCGCACCATTGGCGCCACGCCACGGCAGATCATGGCGATATTCATGGTGCAGGGCACGGTGATCGGCATCGTGGGCACCTTGATCGGTGGCGTATTGGGCGTGATTGCGGCGTTGAATGTGAGTGAACTGGTGGGCTGGATGGAGCGGGTCACCGGGCAGCATATCTTCAGTTCGGACGTGTATTTCGTCAGCAACCTGCCTTCGGAACTGCAGGGTGGGGATGTGGTGCTGATTTGCACGGCGGGGTTTGTGCTGAGCTTTTTGGCGACGCTGTACCCGGCGTATCGGGCGGCGAAGATTGAGCCGGCGCATGCGCTGAGATATTCGTAATATTCAAGACCGCCATCGGGGGCAAGCCCCCTCCCACACTTTGATCTGTGAATACATTCAAATATGGGAGGGGGCTTGCCGCCGATAGGGCCGGTACAGCTTGCATCAATCTCCAGCAGGCAACTCGATCACAAACCGTGTCCATCCCGCCCCGGATTCACAATAAATCCTCCCCCCATGCGCCCGTACAATCGATTGGGTAATCGCCAGCCCCAGCCCCGCATGCTCGCTGCTGCCTTCATGCCGTGCCGGATCGGCCCGGTAGAATCGGTCAAACAATCTTGGCAGCAACTCGGTTGGAATACCGTCCCCGGTGTTTTCGACTGAAAGCCTCACCCCATCTTCCATACGCACACGCACTTGGCCACCTTGCGGGGTGAACCGCAGCGCATTATCCAGCAGATTCGACAGTGCCCGCCGCAACATCCCACGGTCCCCCGTCGTATGGGCCGTGCCCTCGCGAACCAGGCTGATTTGCCTGTCCTCCGCCAGCAGCGTGAAAAACTCCAGTAACCCGTCCACTTCATCAGCCAGCGCCAACGGCTCGCGCTTGGGCATCAGCAAGCCATGATCCGCCTTGGCCAGGTACAACATGTCGTTGACCAGTTGCGCCATCCATTGCAGTTCTTCCAGGTTGCTGTGCAGCGCCTCGCGGTAATCCTCCAGCGGGCGTGGCTGGGTGAGGATGACCTGGGTCTGGGTCAGCAGGTTCGACAGCGGTGTGCGCAGTTCGTGGGCGATGTCGGCGGAGAACGCCGAGAGGCGCTGGAACGCATCGTCCAGGCGGCCGAGCATGGCATTGAAGGCCTGTGCCAACTCGGCCAGTTCCACCGGCATATGTTGCTGGGGCAGGCGCTGGGTCAGGGAGTGGGCCGACACACTGGCGGCCACTTCGCCCATGCGTCGCAATGGGCGCAACCCACTGCGAGCGGCCCATGCGCCGAGCAGGGCAGTGGCCAGGGCTGACAGGCCGACGGTGAGCCAGATCAGATGCTGCATGCGTTGCAGGAAATGTTGATGGTGGGTGATATCGAGCATCAGCGTCAGCTGCGGCGAATCCGGCTGGTCAGCCCTCAGCGGCGCGTTGTAGACACGGTAGTCGGTGTCGGCGTTTTGCAGGCTGTGCAGGCCGGGCGCTGCGGGCAAGTCGATGCTGGGTGCATCGTCCAGCCAGCGTTGGCCGGCCGCGGTGATACGCAGGGTCAGGTCGGGCTGGCGACTGAGTTCGGCGCGCAATTGCGCTTCACGCTGGGCCAGCGCTTCCCGTGAGTCGACCCCCTGCAACGTACTGCGCAGCGCGACCAGCTTGCTGTCGAGCTGTTGCTGGTCCAGCTCAATGAAGTGCGCTTCGCTGGCACGGTTGAACAGCACGCCGGCAATCAACGACACCACCGCTGTGCAGGCGGCAAACAGCAACGCCAGGCGGCTGGCCAGGGACAGGCGCTTGATCAATTGACCCGCTCCTCCAGCACATAACCCATGCCGCGTACGGTGTGGATCAGTTTGTTGGGGAAGTTATCGTCGACTTTCAGGCGCAGGCGGCGGATGGCGACTTCGATGATGTTGGTGTCGCTGTCGAAGTTCATGTCCCACACTTGGGAGGCGATCAGCGATTTGGGCAGCACTTCGCCCTGGCGCCGCAGCAGCAGTTCCAGCAGTGAGAATTCCTTGGCGGTCAAGTCGATGCGCTGGCCGTCCCGCTCGACGCGGCGGCGGATCAGGTCCAGGCGCAGGTCGGCCAATTGCAGCGCAGTTTCCTGCGGTGTGCTGCCGCCCCGGCGCAACAGGCTGCGCACGCGGGCCAGCAGCTCGGAAAAGGCGAACGGCTTGACCAGATAGTCGTCGGCGCCCAGTTCCAGGCCGTGCACGCGGTCTTCCACGGCATCGCGGGCGGTGAGGAACAGCACCGGGATATCCAGGCCGGCGCTGCGCACGGCTTGGAGGATCTGCCAGCCATCCCGGCCCGGCAGCATCACATCGAGGATCAGCAGGTCGTAGTCACCGGTCAATGCCAGGTGCTGGCCGCTGGTGCCGTCAGCCACCAATTCGGTGGTAAACCCTGCCTCGGCCAGGCCCTGGCGCAGGTAGTGGCCGGTTTTGGGTTGGTCTTCGACGATCAGCAGTTTCATGGGCGACTCTTGGCAACGATGGACGACGGCTTTATACCTTGGGTGCCAGGGCAGGAGGGCAACCTGACAAAGTTGTAATCTAGCAGTCAGCTGGCTGGCAGCGGCGCATTCTTAGAGTGTTCCCCTGCCTGGTCACACATTTTGGAGAAAACAGATGGCGTTGCGTACACCCTTGTTGTTGGCGGGTTGCCTGTTGGCGTTGAGTGTTGAGGCGATGGCCGATGGCGCCCATACCTATGCGTTCGGTGAAGCTGCACCGGCGAGTAAGGCCACGCGTACCGTGGAAGTGACCCTGCAGGATATTTCCTTTTCGCCCAAGTCCCTGGATGTAAAAGCCGGTGAGACGGTGCGCTTTGTATTGGTCAACAAAGGGCAGTTGCTCCACGAATTCAACCTGGGTGACGCGGCGATGCATGCCGAGCACCAGAAGGAAATGTTACAGATGCAGGCCAGCGGTATGCTCACGTCCACCGGCATGGGCAACATGGACCACGGCGCCATGGGCCATGGTGCGATGAAGCACGACGATCCCAATAGCGTACTGGTCGAGCCTGGCAAAACCGCCGAGCTGACCTGGACGTTCACCAAGGCCACGGGCCTTGAGTTTGCCTGCAACCTGCCGGGGCATTACCAGGCGGGCATGGTCGGCAAACTCAACATCGATTGATCCGCTGGCGCTTAGGCACGGGGGCAAAGGCTGGTAGACTGGCGCGGTTTATTTAGCCAGGTTTCCGCCATGCATCCCGCAGCCGAACATTCGCCGCTGGGCAAGTCCAGTGAATACATCTCCACCTACACCCCGTCGTTGCTGTTCCCGATTCCACGCGCCGCCAAATGGGCCGAACTGGGCCTGAGCGCCGAGACCCTGCCGTACAAGGGCGTGGATTTCTGGAACTGCTTCGAACTGTCCTGGTTGCTGCCGTCGGGCAAGCCGGTGGTGGCCATCGGCGAATTCAGCATCCCGGCCGACTCGCCGAACATCATCGAGTCCAAGTCGTTCAAGCTGTACCTCAACTCGCTGAACCAGACCGCGTTTGCCGATACGGCCAGCCTGGAAGCCACCCTGCGCACAGACCTCAGTGCCGCAGCCGGTAAACCGGTGAGCGTGCGCATCCGCAGCCTGGCCGAGATCGAGGCCGAAGGCGTGATGGCGCTGCCGGGTGTTTGCATCGATGATTTGGATATCAGCGTCAGCAACTACGAGCACCCGCGCCCGGAGCTGCTGCGTTGCGATGACTCGCGCATCGTCGAAGAAAGCGTGCACAGTCACCTGCTCAAATCCAACTGCCCGGTCACCAGTCAACCCGACTGGGGCAGCGTTGTGGTGGAGTACCGTGGTCACGCGTTGGAACACGCCAGCCTGCTGGAATACATCGTGAGCTTTCGCCAGCACTCGGACTTCCATGAACAGTGCGTAGAGCGCATCTTCCTGGACCTGCAGCGCTTGCTGAAGCCGGAAAGATTGACGGTGTATGCGCGCTATGTGCGGCGGGGTGGGTTGGATATCAACCCGTATCGCAGTACTGAGGATGTGGCGTTCCACAACGTGCGCCTGGCCCGTCAGTAGGCTTATTGCAAGATAAATGTGGGAGGGGGCTTGCCCCCGATGGCGGAGTGTCAGTCACAGAACCTGTGTCTGAACCTCTGCTATCGGGGGCAAGCCCCCTCCCACATGTCGGGCAGATTAGATTCCCATGCTGCCCAGCGTGTTCATGATATTGCGCAGTGCCCCGGAAATGGCCGGGTGTTCAGCATCGAACTCTATGGCCGCTTTATTCACATCGTCGGAAATACTGGGTGTCTGGGTGGCCGGTTCCAGCTCAAGTTGCAACTCGAACTTGGCAATCAAGGCCTCCAGTGCTTCACGTTTTTCTTCCGACAGCGGCGGTTGCTGTTCCAACTGCCCGCGCAGGATTTCGACCTGGTCTTCCAGTTTTTTGCGATCAGGCATGATGTGTTTCCTTTTATCGATAGGCACTGGCATAGACCGCGGCACGCCGAGAAAGGTCTACGGGCTAGCCTGTAGATTAATCCACTGGCGTCGACTGTGCATGATCCGTGTCAGGGCTTCTCGCCTTTGAGCTGGCGCAGGCTGATGTCCGCCAGGCAGGTGCCGAGCTCGCCCAGGTGATCGATCACCGAGTGTACGCCCAGCCCGTACAGCGCGAGGGTGGCCTTGCCGCGCTTGAGCTCGCGTTCCGGCTCGCTCAGGGCCTGCCATTGCTCGGGTGCCATGCCGCACAGCGAGCCGCAGGAGGCCAGGCCGATGGTCCACAACCCGGCGTTAAGGCCCGATTGCAGCAGGCGCGGTTCGCCGCTGACCAGTACGCAGCCTTCCAGGCGTTCGATGTTCAGCTCCATCAAGGCTTGCCAGCAGGCATGGGGTGCCGGCCAGCGAATGGAGGAGGGCGATGCCGCCTTGACCCAGTTGGGTAGCGTGGCGGCCAACGGCGTGGTGACGGCGGGGGGGAGTTCATCCAGCCAGGCGCAGGGCACGCCTTGTTCCTTGAGGCTGCGCAAGATTTTCAGCGCACCCGGTGTGGCTTGGGAGTCGGGGGCCTGGGAGTCGGTACGGGCCTGGGAACCGAAGTCCACCAGACAGCCACTCAGGCCAAACAGAACGGCGGTCAAGGCGGGGGCGCTGGCGATGGCTATCTCGGCGTGAGGCATGTCGACATCCCTGAAATAGCGCTAACGCTATCCAGGCACCATGACAGGCCGATGACAGTCGGGTTGATTGTAGGAATTTTGTGCATTTTGAATCAGACGTTTCCTAGCAGCTGCCTAATTGGCAACTTCCGGCATATACTGACCGCCTTATTCAGGGCATAGCGCCCATGACAGACCATTCAAGGAGCAAAAGCTATGCGCTGGAGCCACTATTTCGCTCAGCTGTCGGTGTGTGCCACTATCTTTCTGGCGCCGTTCGCCGCACAGGCAGCTTCGGAAGACGATCCATGGGAAAGCGTCAACCGCCCGATCTTCACCTTCAACGACACCGTTGATACCTACGCACTGAAGCCATTGGCCCAGGGTTACCAGTTCGTGACCCCGCAATTCGTCCAGGATGGCGTTCACAACTTTTTCCGCAACATCGGCGATGTCGGCAACCTGGCCAATAACGTGCTGCAGCTCAAGCCCCATAAAGCTGGTGTAGATACGGCCCGTTTGCTGGTAAACACCACCTTCGGCGTGTTGGGCTTCATCGATGTAGGCACCAAAATGGGGCTGCAACGCAGTGATGAAGACTTCGGCCAGACCCTCGGCTACTGGGGTGTCGGCAGCGGCCCTTACGTAATGCTGCCGCTGCTGGGCCCAAGCACCTTGCGTGACGCGCCGTCCAAGTACGTGGACAGCTACACCCAGCCGTATCGCTACATGAACGATATCGGCTGGCGCAACAGCACCTTCGGCCTGAACATCGTCGATACCCGTGCCAGCCTGCTTGACAGCGAGAAGCTGATCACCGGTGACAAATACACCTTTATCCGTAACGCGTACCTGCAGAACCGCGAGTTCAAGGTCAAGGACGGCAAGGTCGTCGACGACTTCTAAGCCGTTATGTTTTGACATGAAAAAGGCGACCCCGGCGGTCGCCTTTTTTGTGCGCGGTTTTCAGCGCATTTTCAGGATCCTGAGGCCCAGGTGCTGGTCTTCGCCGGTGGTTTTGGTCCACACCACCTCGGTGTCCGCCTCCAGGCCCTTCAGCGCGGCGTGCTCCGAGTCGATGCGCACGGTCAACAGGTCGCCGGTGTTGAACTGGCGCGGCGCCTGCACCTGCATGCCGGAGCTGGAAAGGTCCACGCAAACCCCGGCAATCTCTTGCCCTGCGTGGATCAGAGACACATCGGCATCCACACGCATGCGGATGAAATCGCGTTTTTCGGCGTAGTCGCGCTCGTGTTCGCTCATGGGTTCCATCCTTTCTTTGTGTTGTGGTCGTGCCTGTTCTTATAACTCCCGGTGATTTGCGGTGTAAAGACGCTCGGCGACCATCGGCATGAGCTTGAAACCCCTGACGGATGGGAGTACCGTCTGCGCCTTAGAAGGGCACCTCTGCTTTACCATTGTGCATGGGAAAAATCCCAATGCTTTGTAGGACAGAGAGGCTAGAAAGCGAATCCAGTACGTGAGCCCGGCCATTTGTCGCGCCACCTACGCCAACCTAATTCTGGCGCCGTTTGCCCACATGCAAAAAACCAGTGCCACGCTGCTGATAATCGATGACGACGAAGTAGTGCGCGCGAGCCTCGCGGCCTATTTGGAAGACAGTGGCTTCAGCGTCCTGCAGGCCAGCAATGGCCAACAGGGTCTCCAGGTGTTCGAGCGCGACCAGCCCGACCTCGTGATCTGCGACTTGCGTATGCCCCAGATGGGCGGCCTCGAGCTGATTCGCCAGGTGACCGAGCTCGCCCCGCAGACGCCAGTGATTGTCGTGTCCGGTGCCGGCGTGATGAACGATGCCGTCGAAGCGTTACGCCTGGGCGCTGCCGATTACCTGATCAAGCCCCTGGAAGACCTGGCAGTGCTGGAGCACTCAGTGCGCCGTGCGCTGGACCGGGCGCGCCTGTTGGTTGAAAACCAGCGCTACCGCGAAAAGCTCGAAACCGCCAACCGCGAACTCGAAGCCAGCCTCAACCTGCTCCAGGAAGACCAGAATGCCGGGCGCCAGGTGCAGATGAACATGCTGCCGGTCAGCCCGTGGACCATCGACGAATTCCAGTTCGCCCACCAGATCATCCCGTCGCTGTACCTGTCGGGTGATTTTGTCGACTACTTTCGCGTCGACGAGCGGCGTGTCGCGTTCTACCTGGCCGATGTGTCCGGCCACGGTGCTTCCTCGGCTTTTGTCACCGTGTTGCTGAAGTTCATGACCACACGGTTGCTGTTCGAATCCAAGCGCAACGGCACCTTGCCGGAGTTCACCCCCTCCGAGGTGCTGGGTCACATCAACCGAGGCCTGATCAGTTGCAAGCTGGGCAAGCACGTGACGATGGTCGGCGGCGTGATCGATGAAGAAACCGGTCTTTTGACCTACAGCATCGGCGGTCACCTGCCGATGCCTGTTTTATACACTCCTGACAGTGTGCGTTACCTGGAAGGGCGTGGCCTGCCCGTAGGCTTGTTCAATGAAGCGACCTACGAAGACCACATCCTGGAGCTGCCGCCGACGTTCAGCCTGACGCTGATGTCTGATGGCATCCTGGACCTGCTTCCAGAGCCTACACTCAAAGAGAAAGAAGCCGCCTTGCCCCAAAAGGTCAAGTCGGCGGGCGGCAGCCTGGATGGCCTGCGGCAGGTTTTTGGATTGGCCACGCTGGGGGAGATGCCGGATGATATCGCCCTATTGGTGTTGAGCAGGAATCTTTGATGAGTACCGGAAGAATCCAATTCGCCGAGCAAGACGGGACCTTCGTCCTGAAGTTTGTCGGTGAAGTGCGCCTGACCTTGTGTTCGGCGCTGGATGCGACGATTGAGCGGATCTTCACAGCGCTGAACTTCTCGGCGATCGTGATCGATCTGACCGAAACCCGCAGCATCGATAGCACCACCTTGGGCCTGTTGGCCAAGTTGTCCATTCTGTCTCGGCAGAAGGTCGGCCTGTTGCCGACCGTCGTCACCACCCACGAAGACATCACCCGCCTGTTGCAGTCCATGGGCTTCGACCAGGTGTTCAACATCGTTGACCGCCCGATCCCATGCCCGGAATGCCTCACCGACCTGCCGTCCCAGGACCAGTCCGAGGAAGTGGTGCGGGTCAAGGTGCTGGAAGCGCACAAGATCCTGATGGGCTTGAATGATTCCAACCGCGAAGCCTTCCACGACCTCGTCAACGCCCTTGAGCGCCACTGACCTCCTGGGTTGAATGCATTCCAAATGTGGGAGGCGGCAAGCCCCCTCCCACATTGAAGTAAGACAGGCTTCAGATCGGCTGAGCACAAAAAAGGGCGGTACCCGCGAGGGAACCGCCCTTTTTGCCGCTGCCTGCCTTACAACTTGGCAGTCAGCAACGCCTCCAGCTTCTCCTGGTCCCGAGCAAACTGACGAATCCCTTCCGCCAGCTTCTCAGTCGCCATCGCATCCTCGTTGGACTCCCAACGGAACTGCGCTTCAGTCAGATGCACGCGCGCTTCACCGGCATGCCCCGGCGACAGCTTACGCTCCAGCTTGCCCTCATCCGCCGCCAGTTTCTCCAGCAGGTCCGGGCTGATGGTCAGGCGATCACAACCGGCCAACTCCTCGATCTGGCTCAGATTACGGAAGCTCGCGCCCATCACCACGGTTTTGTAGCCATTGGCCTTGTAGTAGTTGTAAATGCGCGTCACCGACTGCACGCCCGGGTCTTCGGCACCGGTGTAGTCGTTGCCGTTGGCCTTCTTGTACCAATCATAGATACGGCCCACGAACGGCGAGATCAGGAACACACCGGCTTCGGCACAGGCCACGGCCTGGGCGAAGGAGAACAGCAGCGTCAGGTTGGTCTGGATGCCTTCTTTTTCCAGCTTCTCCGCCGCGCGGATGCCTTCCCAGGTGGAGGCGATCTTGATCAGCACGCGGTCACGGCCAACGCCGGCTTTGTCATACAGGTCGATCAGGCGATGCGCACGCTTGAGAATCGCGTCTTCGTCGAACGACAGTCGGGCGTCCACTTCAGTGGAAATACGGCCTGGCACCACTTTGAGAATTTCTTGACCCACCGCCACCGCAAACCGGTCGCTGGCCAGGCCCACATCGCCGTTGCAGTCCTGCACGCACTCATCCAGCAACTTGGCGTAGCCTGGGATCGAAGCGGCCTTGAGCAGCAGGGAAGGGTTGGTGGTGGCGTCTTGCGGCTTGAGCTTGGCGAGGGTGGAGAAATCGCCGGTATCGGCTACGACAGTGGTGAATTGCTTGAGTTGTTCCAGCTTGGAAGTCATGGGCGTGCTCTGTCCTGTGGGTCTGATGACATTACCCGAGCACCGGCAGGCGCTCAAGGGCGCAAATGCGTTCGATCGTTTGCGAGGGCAACAACCTGAAAACGGCCGTTTGAATGCCTTGTCTTGGTGCTAAATAGGAGGCCAAAACTGCCGACAGGTTCAACCCAATTCCCGCATGATCACCACAATTCAAAGGTGGAAGGGGCTTGCCCCCGATAGCGGCAGACCAGTCCCCCAGACTTGAACGGACTTACCGCCCTTCCAGCAAAGCCCCAGCCTGATCCAGCAACGCCAGCGGATCACTCGCCTTGTGAATATCCACCGACAACAACTGCCTGAACTTGCGCGCCCCCGGAAAACCGGTACCCAACCCCAGAATATGCCGAGTGATATGGTGCATCGAACCACCGCTCGCCAAATGCTGCGCAATATACGGCCGCAACTGAACCAGCGCCTCAGCCCGACTGATCACCGGCGCCTCACTGCCAAACAACTGCTGATCCACCTCCGCCAGCAAATACGGATTGTGATAAGCCTCCCGCCCCAACATCACCCCATCAAACACCTGCAAATGCGTGTGGCACTGCTCCAGCGTCTTGATCCCGCCGTTGAGAATAAACTCCAGCTCAGGGAAATCCCGCTTCAACTGCGCCGCCACGTCATAACGCAACGGCGGAATGTCACGGTTCTCCTTCGGCGACAGCCCTTCCAGAATCGCAATCCGCGCATGCACGGTAAAACTGGTGCAGCCCGCGTCCTTCACCGTCCCGACGAAATCACACAGCTCGGCGTAGCTGTCCCGGCCATTGATGCCGATGCGGTGCTTCACCGTCACCGGAATCGACACCGCGTCACGCATCGCCTTCACACAATCGGCAACCAGGGCAGGATGAGCCATCAGGATCGCGCCGATCATGTTGTTTTGCACCCGGTCGCTGGGGCAACCGACGTTCAGGTTCACCTCGTCGTAGCCAGCGGCCTCGGCCATACGCGCGCAAGCCGCCAGATCAGCCGGAACACTACCGCCCAACTGAAGGGCCAGCGGGTGCTCGGCTTCGTTGTGACGCAGGAAGCGGTCGTGGTCGCCGTGGAGGATCGCACCAGTGGTGACCATCTCGGTGTAGAGCAGCGCGTGCTTGGAGAGCAGGCGCAGGAAGAACCGGCAGTGGCGGTCGGTCCAGTCCATCATCGGGGCGACGGAGAAGCGGCGGGAGAGTGGGGCGATTTGTAGGGGCATTGGGGCGTCTGAGTCAGCGGGGTGAATGGCGCGCAGTTTATCAGGGATGGATGTTGGGTGTCGGGGAGCCGAGATTTGCGTCCACTACCATTTCGAACGTGGACGCTGCCGTGTATGGAATACACCGAGGATTTGCAGGCGATCACTGCGTATCCGATACGGAATCAGATATGACCAATTGGGGACTGCCCATTCACGGGTGTTTTTGACCCGGCCTTCACGACCCATGGAGGGAAATTGAGCCAGTTTGTCGATGCTGGCGAAAATGGCATCGGAGAAGTCGTCAGCAGCCGTTGGATTTTCGAGAGCGATATAGTTTCGTCTTCTAGATTTTTTAGCGCTTTTTCAAGCCACTCAACCCGCATTCCGACTCCAGCGCCTAGCGCGCATGGCCGCCACTTGATCGTCGGTGGCGAATTTGCCTTGGTCGGCTTCTTTCACTGCCAACTCGATCTGAGCGGTCAGCGTTTTTTCATGCTCGATGTAGTTGCGAAGAACGTCCATCGCCAGGTAGGCCGCAGTCTGGCCGTTGGTTTTGGCTAGGTTGGCGAGTGAGTTGGACAGGTCTTCCGGCAGGGTTAGTGAGACTCCAGTCATAACGGCCTCGATGGTGAACGCGTAGTGGGCATCTTACACCGTGGAGCGCTGGGTTGAATCAGCGGGCCGTCGCGAGGGATGTCTGGAAGTGAATCGTTTCTTCTCCTCAGGATCAATATTTAAGTATGCGTCTGTTTGAGGAAATGGCACCCCGCAGTGAGAGTTGCCATTTCTCAACCAGCGATGAGTAAAAGAAGCTTATTCAGCTCTCTTTTTTAATTCGGTTTCTAGCCACTGGATAATTTCCTTCTTTATGTGGGTTGCTGCTGCCTCGGCAGGTTTTTTTCCATTTACGTTAACCTTTATGGTTCGCCATCTTTCGCACGTGGGGTGTGAATATTCATCCCAGTTTTTTCTCTGTAGTATCTCGTAGGAGAAGTGAATGGAAAGTGATCTGTTGGAGTAAATTGAGATTGTATAGATGGATATTGGTGGAGCGATTTCTAGGTTTGGGTTGAAGTTGAGTCTCAATATTCTATTTTGTGTTGAGTGTGTATAGTTGAAGCCATTTACGTATTGCTTGGTCTTGGTTATGGATTCTAATTTGTATTCGGTTTCTTCTTGTGCATGCAGTCGAGATAACGTGTTTAGTGTTGCGCCCATTAGTGAGAAAGGATCTTTTTTAGTAGGCGGTTTCTTTGGTAGTGCCTTGTACTCTTCGACTTTATAGTTCTTGGTTCCGTGTGTAACTGTTGCAAAATAGTTATCTTCGGTTTTTTGGCTGAGCCATTCGCCAATTTTGGATATGTTTGGAATTTCGTTAGGGAGTAGGTCGGAGTCTAGAGAGACTTTATATATTTTTTTGACGTCGTTAGGCCAGTTTTCAACTTCCTTTTTGAAGTCATTAATGAACGAAATCAGAGTTTGCTCGCTGTAGCACGTAGACGTGGAGATTTTCTGAATCTGCGTATAAATGGACTCTTCTTTTGGTGCTGGTGATGGAGTTTTCGCCGCCGCTTCTGTATTGCCCTGCTCGTCTGGAAAGCCAAATAGCTTGTTTATTATGTTATGGGTTTGCTTGGTGATCGTTCCAAATTTTTCTATGTTGTCAGACTGAGTTGCAAATATCGGTTTTGGGCCACCTTTGTCTGCAAAATCATCCGCAACAGCAGCCATAATCTCTCTATAACGTACGTCGCCTTCCAGATCAGATATTGCAGTCAAAATACTTTCTGTGAAGTAACTAAACTCAGTGCCGGCGTAGGATGATTCGCTGTCTCTTGAAGAAAACCAAAAATACACATCGTTCAGTCCGTATTTCTTTGCTGACTTTGTAAGTTCCTCTTCTGCGTTAAATTCACTTTTTATGTACTGTGTGCCACTGAAGCAGGCGTCAATTATCTTTATGCAGAGTTTTGGGGATAGTGTTTTAATCCAGTCATCCAGTTCTGAGTTTCTAAGTCCAGTGGTCTCTTTGCGTCTAGGGTCGAAGTCGGATAAAACATAAAAAAAGTCATCCTCAAACCGTTCTCCATGTCCTGAAAAATAAAAGAATAGCTCCTGTAAGGTCTCTCCTTTGTATTTCTCAACGAGGTCGGAAATTTTTCTCTTTATCTCAGAGGCTGATTCATTTTCGCCTAGAAAAAGTATCTCCTCAAGGTTCTTAACATTTTCGATGACAGCCTTAATGGCTGCTGCGTCTTTTTTGCAGGCGGATAAGTTGTCAAAGCTCTTTGATTCATATTTTTCAACGCCGATAATAATGGCTATTTTCATTTTGATATTACTTGTTTGATTTTAATTGGTTGCCTGGCTGCATCGTTTGCAAGTGGTTTTTTTGCCTATCTTGCAAGAGCGGTCGAGGAGTGGCTGTGGGTGAGCAGGGTGTCGACTCCATTCGAAGGAAGTCGTGAGCATATCAATTTGTGCGGCGAATAGGGGAGGCGGCAGTCGCCAAACAGATTGTCGTAGTGCGTAACGTGGGCTTAACAGAGATAACCGTTACTGGGTGCCATCTCTCAAATGGAGGTTGGTGTTGAGCTTTTCTATTCGATCATAGTGCAACTGATGAGTCATGAAACTAGCTCAAGGTCCTATATTTTTCGAGAAATTTCCCACGCTTTTCTCAGCTTGCCCCTCAGACCTCCCCTAGCTAACCTCCCCCAGCCGCTGCCAATCCAGCGGCCGGATGTGGAAGTCCGACCAAGCTGAAGGCGCTCAATTGCCCATAAACACCTACCGGCGTTTTTTTACGTCTGTATGATTGCTTATGGCGGCTGTGCGCGGGGCACTTCGGTGCGCCGGGTCCTTTAGCCCTGGTCTTCCACACCTGCGTACAGCTGCCACCCTCATGTGGAAGTGAGATAGGCAGTTCCTGAAACGCTAAAGGAGCTTCGCCATGTACAAGGTCACACCTAATCCGCCTGACGCTTCAAACGCTGCACCTGCCGATGCCCGGTTTCAAGCTGCCGCCCAACGCGCTATCCATCACTACTTGCCTCAACCTGAGGCTGCTACCACCAACGAAAAGCTAAGCAGTAACCTATTCTCCGTCAGCCCCAACATCGACACCGAAACCCTCCTAGCCAACGCCGCCGAAAACCTCGCGTCCGCCAACCAAATGGCCGCCACCCTGGCCTTCGACCTCGAAGACCCGCACCGCGCTATCGTCCTCGGCATTCAACAACTCATCGACCTAAGCGCGCTACTCGTCGCCCGCGCCCAAGAGCAAGTCGCGCCTGCCGCCAGCCCAGCCACCGCCTGAAACCCAACCCCGCCGCCTTACCCCAGGGCGGCAACCTGAACCCATCCTGTCACCCAGCAAAGTTTCATCATTCCCTGCGCCTTTGCGGTCTACGATCCTCTCCAAGAGAGGCCCCCCACGCCTCCCGTCCACAGGGAACTGAAAACATGATTTCGAACCTCGTCAAAGTCGTGATGGTTGCTGGCACATTGCTGTTGAGTGCCTGTTCGTCGGGTTCTTCCGGCGTGAGCAGCGACCCTTGTTTTTCAGGCGGGTGCCAGGCGTTTGGGGACCATACGCCCAGCAAAGCCGCCAAGATGAATTTTGGCGGCGGTGGGTTGGGGAGTAGTTATGGGGAGTATGGGGCGGGGTTGTTGCATGATGATTGATGGGGTGGTGGGTAGTCGTGAGTGTGTTGACTGACCCACTGCCATCGGGGGCAAGCCCCCTCCCACAGTTGGATCTTCATTGGATCGGGAAGTGTGGCGTCAGTGGCCGCCCTTCATGCGGCGGGCGATGAGGTAGATGCCCAGGCCGATCAACGCTGTAGCGGCGCCGATGTAGCCGGTGCTGGTCCAGCCATACCCGGCTGTAATCGCCATCCCGCCCAACCACGGTCCCAGCGCATTCGCCAGGTTGAACGCCGCGTGGTTCGACGCCGCCGCCAGGCTCGGGGCTTCGTGGGCGATGTCCATCAAGCGGATTTGCAGGGGAGCTGCCATGGCGATCATGGTGCCGACCAGGCCAATGCCCAGCAGCACGCTCCATAGCGAACTGGCGGCGAAGGTGAAGAAGATCAGCACGGCCATCGACCACACCATGATCCAACCCACGGCGCGAAATTGCAGGCGGTCGAACAGCTTGCCGCCGGCGATGTTGCCGATGATGCCGCCGACGCCAAACGCGGCGAGGCCGAAGGGAATCCACTGCGGCGAGACTTTGGTCACTTCCAACATGGTCGGCGCCAAATAGCTGAACACGCAGAACATCCCGGCAAACCCGATCGCGCCAATCGACAACGCCATCCACACCTGCGGCTTGGTGAAGGCGCGCAGTTCCTTGCGCGGGTCGCTGCGTTGTTCGTCGTGACGATGGGGCACGAATTGCCAGACCAGTAAGAGGGTGCACAGGGCAATCACGCTGACCAGTGCAAACGCCGAGCGCCAGCCCAGGTGTTGGCCGAGGAAGGTGGCGATGGGGTTGCCGAGCAGCATGGCCAGGGTCAGGCCCATCATCACGCGGGCAACGGCGCCGGCGCGTTTGTCGTTGGGCACCATGCTCGAGGCGACCACGGCGGCGATGCCGAAGTAGGCGCCGTGGGGCAGGCCGCTGATAAAGCGGAAGGCCACCAGCGAGCCGAAGGTCGAGGTGAAGGCGGTGGCCAGGTTGCCCAGCGCATACAGGCCCATCAGTAACAGCAGCATATGTTTGCGCAGCAACTTGGCGCCGAGGATGGCCAGCAGTGGGGCGCCGACCATTACGCCCAGGGCGTAGGCGCTGATGGCGTGGCCGACTTGCGGTTCACTCAAATTCAGATTGTGGGCGATGTCGGGCATCAAGCCCATGATGGCGAATTCGCCGGTGCCGATCGCGAAGGCGCCCACGGCCATGGCCGCTTCCATTTTGGCGGCGCTGCGCGCGGGCAGCACATGCCCGGGTGTTTGCTGGATAGTCATGGGTAACTCTGGTTGGATGGAGCGCACGAAGGAGAGCCGCTGATGCTACGCAAGCGGCGGCAAAGGTGTCTAGAACAGCCGTTTGCGTCAGAGTTCCAGGCCTGTGACCCCTGGTCGCGCCTGCCACGCTTGACATCGACGGGTTAAAAGCCGCGATTTAGAGCTGTCAATTGGCCAAACGGCGCATAAACGCCGTTTGCCGTGATATTCTGCGCGCCGTCCTGGTCTAGTCTCTCCTGGGTACGTACATCCGTATACGTCCCGGCGGTTGGCTGTCGCCCAGGTAGCTGAAGCCAATAATGATAAAAAGTCAGCGCAGAAGGGACATAAACAGTGAGGTCGATACGTCGGCCTTGTGTGCCCACCCTGCGGCCCTCTCGTGAATGTGCAAACCCCGCGGTGCGTTGCCTGGCGCATCGTGATGGAGGGTTGCCCATGATCAGGGGCGGTAGGGCGGATGGCGTTTTATCATAGGTGCTACTGATGTTTAAAAAAGTAAACACTGCCCTGCTGGGGCTGGCTTTGTCGCTGGGGATCAGCTCCGCTCAGGCGGAAGAGGCAAAGAAAGTCGATGTGCTGCTGATTGGCGGCGGCATCATGAGTGCGACCCTGGGTGTCTGGCTCAACGAGCTGGAGCCGGGCTGGTCGATGGAGATGGTCGAGCGCCTCGATGGCGTGGCCGAAGAAAGCTCCAACGGCTGGAACAATGCCGGTACCGGTCACTCGGCCCTGGCTGAGCTGAACTACACCCCGGAAGACAAGAACGGCAACGTTGAGATCCCGAAAGCGGTCGAGATCAACGAAGCGTTCCAGATTTCCCGTCAGTTCTGGTCCTGGCAGGTCCGCCAAGGCGTGCTGAAGGACCCGCGTTCGTTCATCAACACCACACCGCACATGAGCTTTGTGTGGGGCGATGACAACATCAAGTTCCTGAAAAAACGCTACGAAGCCCTGAAGGCCAGCCCGCTGTTCGCTGGCATGCAGTACTCCGAAGACCCGGCGCAGATCGCCAAGTGGGTTCCGCTGATGATGGAAGGGCGTGACCCGAACCAGAAAATCGCGGCCACCTGGAGCCCGCTGGGGACCGACATGAACTTCGGTGAGATCACCCGCCAGTTCGTCGCTCACCTGCAGACCACGCCTAAGTTCGACCTGAAACTGTCGAGCGAAGTGCAGGACATCACCAAGAACGCCGACGGTTCGTGGCGTGTGAGCTACAAAAACCTGAAAGACGGCACCAAGACCGAAACCGACGCCAAGTTCGTGTTCATCGGCGCCGGTGGCGGTGCACTGCACCTGCTGCAGAAGTCGGGCATTCCTGAAGCCAAGGAATACGCTGGCTTCCCGGTAGGTGGTTCGTTCCTGGTGACCGATAACCCAACCGTTGCCGAGCAACACCTGGCCAAGGCCTACGGCAAGGCTTCGGTTGGCGCGCCACCGATGTCGGTTCCGCACCTGGACACCCGCGTGCTGGATGGCAAGCGCGTGATCCTGTTTGGCCCATTCGCGACCTTCTCGACCAAGTTCCTGAAAGAAGGCTCGTACCTGGACCTGCTGACCAGCACCACCACCCACAACATCTGGCCAATGACCAAAGTCGGTATTCGTGAATACCCACTGGTCGAGTACCTCGCCGGCCAACTGATGCTGTCGGACGACGACCGCTTCAAGGCGCTGCAAGAGTACTTCCCGAACGCCAAGCAATCCGACTGGCGCCTGTGGCAAGCCGGTCAGCGCGTGCAGATCATCAAGCGTGACGAGGAGCAGGGCGGCGTCCTGAAACTCGGCACTGAAGTGGTCAGCTCCGCCGACAACACCATCGCGGGCCTGTTGGGTGCATCGCCAGGCGCGTCCACTGCGGCCCCGATCATGCTGACCGTGCTGCAGAAAGTGTTCAAGGACAAGGTCGCGACCCCTGAGTGGCAGGCCAAGCTGCACCAGATCGTACCGAGCTACGGTACCAAGCTGAACGACAGTCCGGAAGCGGTTGCCAAGGAATGGGCCTACACCGCCGAAGTCCTGCAACTGCCTACGCCGCCTGTGATTCCGCAAATGGCTGCACCCAAGGCCACCGAGGCTGCCAAGCCCGCGGCTGAGCCGAGCAAGCCGGCGTCTGATCTGGCGCTGTAAGCCAGGCTGATGCACAAAGCCCGCTGAACCGGTAACGGTCAGCGGGCTTTTTTGTGGGGCGGTGTTTAAGCGCGGGTGTGCTCGCGGTCGACCGGCGGCAGTTCGACCGTACGCTCGGCCGCGGCCAGGGCCGCCTTCAGCCCGGGCTGGTCCAGCGGCACGCAGTACGCGGGCTTGGCCCGCTCGAACCGCCAGCTTTCATCCAGGCTGCCGGCATCGACGGCGTCAAAGCCCAGCTCGTCGAGCAGGGTGATCACCTGCGCTTTGGCGACAGCATCGTCGCCGGCCACCGGCAATGCGCGACGGTCAGGTGCGCCGTGGGGGCGAGCATGATCGGTAATGTCCGCGGCGAAAATCGCGTTGAACACTTTGATCACCTTTGAGTGGGTGAAGTGTTCGGCGAGCAGTCGGCTGGTGGTGGTTTCAAATCGATCCAGCGCGGGGAAATGACCGTCGCGCTCCGGGTAGTAGTTGTTGGCGTCGAGCAAGGTCTTGCCTGCCAGCCACTGCGCCGGGACTTTTCGGTAGTGTTCAAACGGAATCGCCACCAGCACCACGTCACCAAACTGTGCGGCATCTTCTGCGCTGCCCACTTTGACGCCGCGTATGCCACTTACCACGCTGCTCATGGTCTGCGGGCCGCGAGAGTTGCTCAACATCACTTCATGCCCGGCCGCCAGTGCCCGCTGTGCCACGGCGCGCCCGATAAAACCGGCTCCAATCACGCCAATCTTCATGGTCTTGCTCCTGATAAAGGGGGAAGCCGCTATGATGATTGGCAACCAAATGGCGATAAATAAGCACTATGGCGTGGGTGTTGTTACTGGGAGTAGGGAATGATGGACCGTCTATCGAGCATGAATGCCTTTGTGATCGCCGCCGAATTGGGCTCCTACGCCCGCGCCGCCGAGCGTTTGCACATGTCGGCGCAAATGGTGGCCAAACACGTTGCCGCGTTGGAGCAGCGCCTCGGTGCGCGGTTACTCAATCGCACCACGCGCAGGCAAAGCCTCACAGAGTTGGGGAGCGCGTACTACGAACGTTGCAAACATATCCTTACGGAGGCCGAAGCTGCGGACTCGCTGGCGCAAATCATGAATGACACGCCGCGTGGCAAGCTGAAGATCACCGCGCCTGTGACCTTCGGTTCCTACAGCCTGATGCCACTGATTACTGCATTCCTGCGCGATAACCCGGACGTGGAAATCGACCTGCACCTGACGGATCGCTTCGTCGACCTGGTGGAAGAGGGCTATGAAGCAGCCTTCCGCATCGGTCCATTGGCGACCACCGGCCTGACAGCCCGGCCACTGGCGCCTTATCGCCTGGTGGTCGGTGCTTCGCCTGCGTACCTGGCTGCGCGGGGTACGCCGCAGGTGCCGGCAGACCTGGAACGTCACGAATGCCTGGGCTATGCCTTCTGGTCACGCCCGGCGGACCGCGCGTGGATATTTCATCAAGGCTCGACGCTGTACAGCGTACAGGTGACCAGTCGTCTGCAGATCAACGAAAGCCGGGCATTGATGTCGGCGGCGCTGGACGGTTTCGGCATGGTTCTCGGCCCCCAGGATTTTTTGCATACGGCAATGGCCCGCGGTGAGTTGGTACAGGTGCTGCCGGACTTCGAGGCCCCGAGCCGGCCAATGCATCTGGTCTACACCGCAAATCGGCAGCGCACCGCCAAGTTGCGGCGATTTGTCGAGGCAGTGCTGGCGCGTTTCGGTCCGGTTTGAGCATTCATGTACCCGACGGGCCTTTCGTCTACCTCATGAACGCAACGCCCTCAGGTTCAGCAACCTGACAGACGCCACCTGTTAAAAATACTCCAGAGCCAAGCAGGAGCGAGGCTGCAACAAGGGGGCATTTTCTAGCGGTGCAGGTACTGGGCGTCAGCGTCCGAGGGTTTTTCTATGTGGCTACGTTATGGGGCATTGGCGGCCATGGTCGTCGCGGCATCCGGGTGTGTTCAAGAGCGCGTCGTGCATGAGCGCAGGCCGGTGCAACATGAGTATGTGGAAGTCATCGCGCCGCAACCGCCGCCGGTGCAGGTGATCGAAGTCGAGCCACCCGTACGCTACGGCTATATATGGTCGCGTGGTTATTGGCGCTGGGACGGCGGGCGATATGTGGCTGTACATGGTCACTGGGAGCCGGTACGCGAAGGCTATCGCTACGTGCATCCGCATTGGGTGCAGCGTAATGACGGGTATCACTGGCAGGGTGGTGGCTGGGTTCGCTGAGCCCAGATATCATGGGCCAGTAGCGTTAGATCGGCTTGTGGGTACCCAGCAGCCGAACCTCTCGCAACAATGCGGCACCGAGTTGGTCGGTGCCCAGTTCCCGGTAGCCCACGGCCTTGACCTCGCCGTTCTCCTCCGCCTGGATGAGGATCACCGGGGTTTCCTTGCCGGTGGTTTCGTCGATATGCATCGCGTATTGGGGAATATCCAGCTTGATCGGCGTCCCCGCCGCCTGGCCTTTCACATTGATCAGGAAGGCGGCGCAACCGCTGTCGACATCCGCACTGGTGGCGGAGCGGCCGCTGACGAAGCAGGTTTTTGGCAGATCGGGCCAGGTGATGGCATCGGCCAGGGCGAGAGTGGGAGCCATAGCCAGGGCTGCGAGTAGAAACGTGCGCACGTCGGTCTTTCTCTCGATCAAGGTAAAAAACGGTTTGTATCAAAGCCCGCCCGCTGCCGCAACGCTGCGGTTCAGGCCAGTCGCTTCATGCCTGTGGTCTTGATCGCATTGAGGTCGAAGGTTGCCGTGTACTCGCAACCAGCGGCATGGGCGCAGCGCTCGATCAGGCAGTCTGCAAAGTCAGCCTTGTTCGCCACAAACTTGCGCAGCGCCTGCCAGATGATCTCGGCATGTTCTACGGTCAATTCGCGGGTGCGCAGCAGGGTCTCCAGTACCATCACCACATCACTTTTGGCCGACTGGTAGCAGCTTTGCAGTACCCACACCAACTCCACAATGGAAACCAGGCTGATAAAGCCCGGCGAGGCCGTGGTCAATGATTCGATCAGATCGGATGCCTTGGCGGATTGAACGGGATCATCCTGGGTGATGTAGCGCACCAGCACATTGGTATCCAGCCCGATCATCCGGCTTTTGCCCCCTGCGCTGCGATGGCCTGGTTCATCTCTTCGATGGAGACGGCCCTGGCGGAGCTGCGGATCAACCCTTTGAGGTCATGCACCGTTTTGCTCGCGGCAATGATGGAAAACTGCCCATCTTCCATTTCTACGAATTCAACCCGATCCCCTGTTTCCAGGCCGAGGGCAGTCCTGACCCGGACAGGAATGGTGATTTGACCTTTTGAGGTGAGTGTAGCGATAGCCATGTTGAAGATCTCCATCGTGATATTCCTTACCTTAGGGTAAGGAATGACAGAGGACAATATCCGTTGGTCCATAGGGTGCTCATCTGGTGTGGGTTAGTCGGAACAGGTAAAACACTAGTTCCAACTGTGCCCGCCTGCCGGGCTTAAAGAGATACAAGCCATGACCGACCGCCAGCTCATCATCCCTCCCTCCATGCACTCAATCGTCGAGCGCGCCGGCTACGTGCCCGCGGTCAAGGTGGGCAAGACGTTGTACTGCGCCGGTCAGGTCGGGCGTACGGCTGCATTGGCGGTGATCGAGGACCCCGAGGCGCAATTCGTCGCGGCCTGGGAGAATCTGCGGCAGGTGCTGGAAGAGGGCAGTTGCACCTTCGACGATGTGGTGGACATGACCACTTATCACGTCGATATGAGCCAGCACATGGCGGTTTTCCGTGAAGTGAAAAACCGCCTGTTTCCACGTGGGCATTGCGCCTGGACCACAATCGGGGTGTCCGAACTGGCGCACCCCGGCCTGCTGGTGGAAATCAAATGTGTGGCGGTACAGCGCTAGCTTATTGCACCACGCGGTAGCAGGGCACATACGCCGCGCCGCCCGGCAACTTCATGCGGTGCTGGGCGACGAAGGCCTGTAGCAACTCATCCAGCGGTTTCATGATGGCCGGGTCGCCGTGGATCTCATACGGGCCGTTCTGCTCGATCAGGCGGATGCCCTTGTCCTTCACGTTACCCGCCACGATCCCCGAGAACGCGCGGCGCAGGTTGGCGGCGAGTTCGTGGGGCGGCAGGGCGTGGCTCAATTGCAGGCTGGCCATGTTTTCGTGGGTGGGGTCGAACGGGCGCTGGAAGCCTTCGTCGATCTTCAGCAGCCAGTTGAAGTGGAAGGCGTCGTTGCGCTCGCGACGGAACTGCTTCACCGCCTTGAGGCCAGCGGTCATCTGGCGCGCCACTTCGGCGGGGTCGTCGATGATGATCTGGTAGTGTGCCTGCGCCGCTTCGCCCAGGGTGGCGCCGACGAATGCGTGCAACTGCTGCAGGTACGGCGCGGCGTGTTTCGGCCCGGTGAGGATGACCGGGAACGGCAGGTCGCGGTTGTCCGGGTGCATCAGGATGCCCAGCAGGTACAGGAACTCTTCGGCCGTGCCGGCGCCGCCAGGGAAGATGATGATGCCATGGCCTACACGCACGAAGGCTTCCAGGCGTTTTTCGATGTCCGGCAGGATCACCAGCTCATTGACGATCGGGTTCGGCGCTTCGGCAGCGATGATGCCCGGTTCGGTCAGGCCCAAGTAGCGCCCGCCGGTAATCCGCTGCTTGGCGTGGGAAATGGTCGCGCCTTTCATCGGACCTTTCATCACGCCAGGGCCGCAACCGGTGCACACGTCAAGGCTGCGCAGCCCCAGTTCATGGCCGACTTTCTTGGTGTATTTGTATTCTTCGGTATTGATCGAGTGCCCGCCCCAGCACACCACGATCTTCGGTTCGACACCCGGGCGCAGCGTACGGGCGTTGCGCAGCAGGTGGAACACATAGTCGGTGATGCCCTGGGAGTTGCTCAGGTCGATGCGCTGGCTGTCCAACTCGTTCTCGGTGTAGACGATATCGCGCAGGGCGCTGAACAGCATCTCGCGGGTGCTGGCGATCATTTCGCCATCGACGAAGGCGTCTGCCGGAGCGTTCAGCAGTTCAAGGCGCACGCCGCGGTCCTGTTGGTGGATGCGCACTTCAAAATCTTTGTAGGCGTCGAGGATGGTCTTGGCATTGTCGATGTGCGCGCCGGTGTTGAGGATCGCCAGGGCGCATTGGCGGAACAGGGTGTAGATGCTGCCGGTACCGGCTTCGCTCAGTTGCTGGACTTCACGTTGAGACAGGGTTTCGAGGCTGCCCTTGGGGCTGACGGAGGCATTGATGACTTGACGTTGGGGCATTCTGATTCCTTGAAAGCGCAGCCACCGCACCCGCAAGGGGCCGCGATGGCTTGAGAATGATGGGCGCCGAATTCGGTCGCACGAGACGGTTATTTACCTCAGGCGCAAGGCCCAGCGCAAATACCGTCCAGCACCATCATGCCGCAGAACTCACTGAATCAGCTTCCAGTTTTTGTAGAAAACCCGACGCAGGGTAAAGGCCATCCCGGCAAACCCAGCGATCACGGCGTTGAGCACCCGGGGCACCGGGGTCGGCCGCACGATATCGATAAACAGGCAGTAACGCTTGGCATCGTTTTTGTTGAAAGACGCGTGCATCAGCGTGTCATCGAAAATAAACAGCGGGTCGTCATGCCAGTAGTGTTTGTGCTGGCCCACCTGGATGTAGACGCCCTCGTGATGCGGTGCCGGCGCCATGTTGTAGAGCACGCGGAACATCATGCGCAGCGGGCCGAAGTGGAAGGAGGTCGAGCGGTTTTCGTTGAACACTGACACGCCGATGGTCTTCACGAACGGCAGTTTTTCGCGCAGTCTCGGAATGTCCAGGGCGGTCTCGATGGGCTGGCCATACCACTGGAAGAACAGCATGCCGCGTTTCTTTTCGGCCATGCGCTCATCCAGGTAGCCGATGATTTCGTCCTTGTGGGCCATGGCATCGTTGATCACCTGTTGCAGGTCTTCACGCCAGGCGGGTGGCAGGTCGGCCATCTTGTAGACGTGGCGGTTAGGCGAACTCAACAGGTCGAACAGGGTGTTGAACGGGGCCAGCAGCCAGGTGTTGCGGCCACTGCCGATAAAGTACTTCTTGATCGTCGTGCGGTCGTACAGCCCATTGCGCAAAAAGTCGTAGACACCACACACCAGCACCAGGCCCAGGAACACCAGGGTGGTGACCGGGAAGCAATAAATAACCAGCAGCACGCCGAAGATCCAGGCGGTCGAGACTATTTTCTTGCGGTTGACACTCGCACTCATGAAGCTCAACTCCAGCGGGGAAGGTGCACGAGTTCCAGTCCTCTGGGCATCGCGAGATGCGGAGGCATGAAACATTATGAAACAATGTCCTTATGATAGGGCTTTCTCCGGCCGCCAGGCGTTTTAAATATTGCGAAATTGTGAAGGCTTTACACAGTTTTTAACCCCGGCAGCGCTGTGTGGAGTGGATTTTGTAAACAGAAGATTTGCGACTATCGTGACGCTTCGGTTTTTTGGACGTCATAGACCGGTACGATTGAAGTTGAATGGCCACCACTGGCCTTCGGCACCTTGGAAGAGGCAGAAATTTTATGATCATCAAACCGCGGGTTCGTGGCTTCATCTGTGTGACCGCTCACCCTGTTGGCTGTGAAGCGAACGTCAAGGAACAGATCGACTACGTGACCCAACACGGCGTCATCGAAGGCGGCCCGAAAAAGGTGCTGGTCCTCGGTGCTTCCACCGGCTACGGCCTGGCCGCGCGCATCAGTGCCGCGTTTGGTTGTGGCGCCGACACCCTGGGCGTGTTTTTTGAGAAAGAAGGCGAAGAAGGCAAGCTGAGCTCCGCCGGCTGGTACAACAGCGCCGCGTTCGAGAAGTTTGCCGTCGAAAAAGGCCTGTACGCCAAGAGCATCAACGGCGACGCGTTTTCCGACGAGATCAAGCGCCTGACCATCGAAACCATCAAGAAAGACCTCGGCAAAATCGACCTGGTCGTCTACAGCCTGGCCGCGCCTCGCCGTACCGACCCGCAAGGCGTGGTGCACAACTCCACCCTCAAGCCGATCGGCAAGGCCGTGACCCTGCGTGGCATCAACACCGACAAAGGCGTTGTGGTCGACACCACCCTGGAGCCAGCGACCCGGGAAGAAATCGACGGCACCGTCAAAGTCATGGGTGGCGAAGACTGGCAGCTGTGGATCGACGCCCTGCGTGACGCCGACGTCCTGGCCGAAGGCGCCAAGACCACTGCGTTCACCTACCTTGGCGAGAAGCTGACCCAGGACATCTACTGGAACGGCTCCATCGGCGAAGCCAAGAAAGACCTCGACAAGAAAGTCCTGACCCTGCGCGACAACCTCGCCGCGCTCAAGGGCGACGCCCGCGTGTCGGTGCTTAAGGCCGTGGTCACCCAGGCCAGCTCCGCTATCCCGATCATGCCGCTGTACCTGTCGCTGCTGTTCAAAGTGATGAAAGAACAGGGCACCCACGAAGGTTGCATCGAGCAGGTTTATGGCCTGTTCAAGGACAGCCTGTACGGCAAGGAGCCGAAGCTCGACGCCGACGGCCGCCTGCGTGCCGACCTGGCCGAACTGGAACCGAAAGTCCAGGACGCCGTGGCGGCCCTGTGGAACCAGGTCACCGACGAAAACGTCAACGAGATCAGCGATTTCGCCGGCTATAAGGCTGAGTTTCTGCGTTTGTTCGGCTTTGAAATCGACGGCGTGGACTACGAGGCTGACGTGAATCCTACCGTGAAGATTAACGGTCTGATCTCGGCGTAACGATCTGGGCCGACAGCAGTCTCCATAACCCTATTATGAGGCTGCTGTTTTGTTGGCGCCCCGGCGTGTTCAGCCTTGGTTGAACCGCCTTTGGGCTTTGACGAAGTCAGAACGCCTGATGCTCACTATTTCTTTTTCCCAAAGCGGATTCACCGGAGCGTGATAGCCGCTGTCCTTGGCTGTTTTGACCAGCTCCGCCATGTCTCGGCTGTCGTTGATCATGCAGATTTCATCGAACCGTCCCAGTCTGACTGGCAGAAAGAAAGTTGCCGGGTAGTTGGCCTCGACGTCCGTCGCCGGGCTGCCGGAGTCCGCATTGTGGTGTACCACCCGCTCTCCGTTACCGACCAATTGATGATTGATCAACGCTATCATCTGCTTTATCCGTGGCGTGGCGTTACCCAAGTCGGGGTCTTCCTTTTGATAGAAACGGGCGGCGCTTTCATAGTCTGCACGCAGCGCTTCGGGCAACTGAAAACAGCCATCGACTGGGTGTCGATGCCTGTAGCTGTCGATCCGTTGTGTGAAAACACTGTGCGCTACATCGGGCACCGGGATTGTATCCTGGGGGCCAAAATCGCTGATGTGAGGCGCCACCATGTGCAGGTCATAATCGGCGGTCAACGCCTTGCCACCGACGTGTTTCGCCAGAACTTCAACCGGTACTCCCTTATGGGTGATGAGGTAGCTGTCTTCTGACGCAGATGTGCGTCTACCTTCAAATGCATACTGCTGTTGACTGGGCCCTTGGGCACTGAAACGCAGTGCTTCTTCGTGGGGCCTTGTTGCCAACTGGGTAATGTGCCCGAGTTTTATCAGTTCGCCGATACGCTCGCCCGAGATTTCCAAGGGGACCGCAACGGCGTGCCCGTCGCGAATGCATGCCTGGATTTGCTCATTGGCGGTGGTCACTTTTGCTGGGGCGTCCTCCTTGAATTTTTCAAGCTTGCTGAACGCCTGGTTTGTACAGATCAGGCCAGCTTGCGGTCCCCAGTTGGCACTTTTTCCTTTGATATGAAAGTCCTTGGTGGGATGACCGGCCGCTATCAACCCGGTAGCCACGGTTTCTACAGGGCGTACGCCAATGATGGAATTGGTGGCCGCTGCGATGTTCTGCAGGGGAACAAGGTGGCTCGGTACTATTCCCGTCTGCTCCTTGACGCGTTCAAATGCGTCGATGACCGAGCTGTTCGCCGCTTGGACGGTGCCGCTCGACTGAGTGGCTTGAGCGCCCAGCAGTGTGTGCAGGCTTAGCGCGGAAGGTGAAATGACAGGGGAGATGATGTCGCTCATTGAGTTGCTCCAAGTCATGTTATATCGGCATGTTGGATGATTCCTTTCGGAACAGCGCATTCCCTCGATTACACAGAGCGACACTAGAGACATTTTGTGCGCGGGGGGGGGAAAGAAGTACTACAGGCTGTATGAAGCCGATCTGCAACGGAAGGTTCAGGCCTGAATGCATGGGAGTTGCAGCGATATCTGTTGTGCGTGAGCCGGAAAATTATCGGAGCGGTCCTACGCCTGCTTACTTGCCGACGCAGGTCACCGGTGTGAGACAGATGCAGCACATTAATTGGGAGGTGCGTATGACAATTCGTGCAGTGGTCTTTGATTCGGCGGTGTCCTGTTTGATTGGAGCCCGCAGCACCTGTACCGCAAGCGGATTGCCGATGATCACGAGCGACAATGGTTTCTCGACCACATCTGCACCCAGGCCTGGAACACCGAGCAGGACGCCGGTCGCTCCCTGGCCGAAGGCACCCGCAGCCTGATCTACCACGCCCGCCTCAGCCAGGTACGGGTCCAGTTGCCGGATATCCAGCCCTCTGAAGTGGTGTTTATCGATAACGTTGCAGGCAATATCGAAGCGGCCCTCGCTCTGGGCTGGCAGCGGACTCACCATGTGTCTGCCGCGCGCACGGCGGCGCAGTTGCGTGAGTTGGGCGTGGGCTTCTAGCGCGCCCACTTTTCCATGGCGAAATCCACGAAGGCGCGCAGCTTGGGCAGGCGATAACGGTCCTGGCCGTAGAGCAGATGCATGGGGCGACTGGGCAGTCGATAGGTGGTCAACAACGCCACCAGTTTGCCGCTCTCCAGGTCCGGTTGTACCAGGGCATCGGCCAGCATGATGATGCCCATGCCGTTGACGGCTGCCTGGCGCAACCCTTGCGAGCTGTTGATGGTCAATGAGCCGGACACCGGCACTTCCACCTCGCCGCTATCGTCGGTCATGCGCCAGAGTTTTTCGGTGTCGCGCCAATTGTCATTTGCCGGGTAGGCGAACGCCAGGCAGTCATGCTGCCTGAGGTCCTCGGGTGTCGAAGGCGTGCCGCGTCGCGCCAGGTAAGCAGGTGACGCGCAGAGGGTGAGGGTGTAGTCCTGCATGGGCCGTGCGATCAGGCTCGATGTTTCCAGTTCGCCAAGACGTATCGCCACGTCGAAGCCGCTGTCGACCAAGTCCATCCGCTCATTGCTCAACACCACGTACAGGTTGATCAGCGGGTAGCGCCGGGAAAATTCGCTCAAGGCCGGTGTAAGGCGTTCGGTGCCGAATACGGGGGGCGCGGTGATGCGCAGGGTGCCCTTGGGGACATCGCTATGGGCTTGTTCGGCCAGTTGCTCGGAGTCGGCCACCAGCCCCAATACTTCCAGGCAGCGCTGGTAATACTGGCCACCGAATTCCGTGAGGCTCTGTTTGCGCGTGGTGCGCTTGAGCAGGCTGACGCCAAGGCGTTGTTCCAGCGCGCGCAAGTGGTTGCCGACCATGGTGGTCGACATCCCGCAGGCTTGGGCTGCGGCGGTCATGCTGCCAGTCTCGACCACCTTCACGTACACCGACATTGCCTGGAACAGATCCATTATCAAGCCCTGGTTTAAAGTTATTGCAGGAATGTGCAGTTTATCCAGCTCAGGTGGCTAACGATACTGAAGCCATCACAACGATGCACTGGAGCCGCACCATGACCGCCGCCTGCTTGATGACCACTTACCAACCCCTGGCGCTGAGCTTTATCCGAGGCCTGGGCACGCGCCTGTGGGACCAGCAGGGCCGTGAATACCTGGATGCGGTGGCCGGTGTGGCGGTGACCAATGTCGGCCATTCGCACCCCAGGTTGGTGACGGCCATCAGCGAGCAGGCTGGCTTGTTGTTGCATACCTCCAACCTCTACAGCATCGACTGGCAACAACGGCTGGCCCAGCGCCTGACTCAACTGTCTGGCCTCGACCGGGCCTTCTTCAACAACTCCGGTGCCGAGGCCAACGAAACAGCGCTGAAACTGGCGCGGCTGCATGGCTGGAAAAAAGGCATTGAAGAACCGTTGGTGGTGGTGATGGAAAATGCTTTTCACGGCCGTACGCTCGGCACCATGGCTGCCAGTGACGGGCCGTCGGTACGCCTGGGTTTCCAGCGCTTGCCGGGGGACTTTCTCAAGGTGGGCTTTGGCGATCTGGCTGCGCTTGAGGCAATCACCCAGACGTTTGGCGCGCGGATCGCCGCGGTCCTGCTGGAACCGATCCAGGGTGAAAGCGGCGTACTGCCGGCACCACCGGGCTACCTGAAAGCCCTGCGTGATCACTGCACCCGCCATGGCTGGTTGATGATGCTCGATGAAATCCAGACCGGCATTGGGCGCACCGGCGCCTGGTTTGCCTTCCAGCATGAAGGCATCGTCCCGGACGTGATGACCCTGGCCAAGGGCCTCGGCAACGGCGTACCCATCGGCGCCTGCCTGGCGCGGGCCGGTGTGGCCCAGTTGTTTACGCCGGGCAGCCATGGCAGCACCTTCGGCGGCAACCCGTTGGCGTGTCGCGTGGGGTGCACCGTGCTGGACATTATCGAAGAACAAGGTTTGCTGCAGAACGCGGCGCTACAGGGCGAGCGCTTGCTGGCGCGGTTGCGGGTGGAACTGGGTGAGCACCCGCACGTCCTGGCGATTCGTGGGCAGGGGTTGATGATCGGGATCGAACTGGCGAGCCCTTATCGTGACCTGGCCCAGCGCGCGGCCCAGGAACACGGCCTGCTGATCAACGTGACGCGGGGCAAGGTCATTCGGCTGCTGCCGCCGCTGACCCTGGCTGCCAAGGAGGTCGAGATGATCGTGCGGGCCATTACCCGGCTACTGGATCAGGCCCGTTGAGCCATTCCTGGTTCAGGGTTTCGGTATCGCCCAGATACTCCAGCAGCCAGGCCATGGCCGGGGACAGCTTGTCCTGTGCCCAGGCCACACACGACGGGCTGGCAGGAAACGGCCGGCTCAATTGCAACGCTACAAGCTCGCCGCGTTCGATCCACGGCAGCACCTGATGCGCCGGCGCCATGCCGACGCACAGGCCGTCACGCAAGCAATCGAGGGCCGATGACCAGTTCGGCACCACCAGCCGACGCTGGTTATCCAGGGTCCAGGTGTCGCGTTTGGGCAGGTTGCGCGATGTATCGGTCATGCACAACGAAGCGAAGGGCCTCAGTTGATCGTCACTCAGCAAGCCTTCGACGCGGGCCAACGGGTGACGCGCACTGACCACACACAGCCAATTCAACAACCCCATGTCGCGAAAGGTGAAGCGGCTGGCCACCGGCACCGCGCTGGTGGCGCCGATCACAATGTCGGTGCGCTCATCCGCCAGGGCATCCCACACGCCGTTGTACACCTCGTATTCCAGCAACAGCTCGACCTCGGGAAACTGCCGGTAGAAATCAATGACCAACTGCCGGCAGCGCTGGGGTTTGACGATGGAATCCACCGCCACCTTCAACTGGCCACTCCAGCCGTTGGCCACTTGCTGGCAAAGGCGTCGGGTGCCGAGCATTTTTTTCATCACGCCACGGGCTTCGTCGATAAACAGCCGGCCGGCCGGCGTCAGCTCGACGTCCCGGTGGCGCCGCACAAACAACGGCACTGCCAGCCATTCCTCGATCTGACGCACCGTATAGCTGATGGCCGACGGCACCCGGTGCAGTTCCTGGGCAGCGGCGCTGAAGCTGCCATGACGCGCGACTGCATCGACAACGTCCAGCGAATATTCGGACCACATGGCGGTTGCCTTCAAATTTATTGATAAGAGTATCCAATTATTATCGCTTCACAGCAAAACTGTCAGCTTCATAATGGGCGGCAGTCAGCAAATAGTTTGATGGCAGGATCAACAAGGCTTCAATGAAAAATTCTTTTGGTTTCACTGGGTATCTGGCGGGGCTGAGCATGCTCGGTTACCTCGCCATGGACATGTATTTACCGGCGTTCGGCGCCATGGGCGAGCACTTGCAGATTGGCGCCGGTGCAGTAGGCGCCAGCTTGAGCATCTTCCTCGCTGGCTTTGCGGTGGGGCAGTTGTTATGGGGGCCGTTGTCCGACCGCCTGGGGCGCAAGCCGATCCTGCTCGCCGGGCTGAGCCTGTTTGTGCTCGGTTGTGCGGGCATGTTCTGGGTCGAAACGGCGCCTCAGTTGCTGGCATTGCGTTTTATCCAAGCCATTGGCGTATGCGCCGCCGCCGTCAGTTGGCAAGCCCTGGTGATCGACCGCTACCCGGCCGACAAGGCCCATCGCGTGTTCGCCAGCATCATGCCGCTGATGTCGTTGTCACCGGCTTTAGCGCCGCTGTTGGGCGCGATGGTGCTGAGTCACTTCGGCTGGCAGGCGATCTTCGGCGTATTGCTGGGTGTGTCGTTGTTGCTGTTGTTGCCGACGTTGTTCCTGCGTACTGCGCAGAAACGTCAGGCCGCGAAGGGCGAACCTTCGCGCCTGGGTTATGGACAGTTACTGACGTCTCGCGTGTTTACCGGCAATGTCATGATTTTTGCCGCGTGCTCGGCCAGTTTCTTCGCCTGGCTGACGGCGTCGCCCTTCATCCTGGGCGGCATGGGCTACAGTCCGAATGACATCGGCCTGAGCTACGTGCTGCCGACCTTGGCGTTCCTGGTCGGTGGCTACAGCTGTCGCAGCGCCTTGCAACACTTCCAGGGCAAGACGCTGTTGCCGTGGCTGCTGCTGGCGTATTGCATCAGCATGGTGGCGTTGTACCTGGTCGCGACCTTGACCGTGCCGAGCCTTACCACCTTGCTGATTCCGTTCTGCCTGATGGCGCTGTGCAACGGTGCCAGTTACCCCATCGTCGTGGCGAACGCGCTGATGCCGTTTGCGCAAAACTCCGGCAAGGCGGCGGCGCTGCAAAATACCCTGCAATTGGGCCTGTGCTTTCTCAGCAGCCTGCTGGTGTCGTCAATGATTGACCAGCCACTGCTGATTACCGTGATTGTGATGCTGGCGACCGCGCCGTTGGCCGTGCTGGGGTACTGGCTGGCGCGGCCCAAGGCCAAGGATTCGGAGCTGGCAGCCGCCTAGAACGTCACTTCCAGGTTCACTGTCGGCGTCGATGTGCGGCTACCCCGGCCGCCATCCACGCCGAATTTGTTATGCCAATACTCGTAACCCACCCCCAGGTACAGGTTCGGCTTGACGCTTTTGCCCGGTCGCACCGCCACCATCAGCGCGGTGCGCACCAGGGCTTCCGGCGCGGTGTCGCGACCGTGATAGTCCTCGCCTTTTTCTCCGACATAATTCATGAAACCCTGGAATTTCGCCGCATGATTGGCAATCTCGAACGGGCGCATCCACGTCAGGTTGAGCATGTAGGTATCGTCGAACGTGTGGTTCGACTCCTGCGCGCCGGGGATGCCGGTGTGGTTCTTTTCCTTGTAGTACAGCAGGCTCAGGTCCAGCACGCCGACGGTGTTGAACTTCAAGGTCGGGCCGATCACCAGGGCGCGCTTCCTGGCTGAGGCGAAGTTGTTGTTGCGGTTGGCATCGAACCCCAACGTCAGCGCGTAATCCTTGACCAGGCCAGTGCCCAGCGGCACATCGAACACCCGCGATGCATACAACTGATGACGGTACACCGCATACACCTCGCTCCCGCCATGATCCGTACCCTTGCGCGGGTCGCGGCTGTCGGACAGGAACACATCGAGGTTGAGGAAATTGCTGCCGTACCGGTAGCCGCTGGCGTGGGTAAAACTGTAGATGCGCTTGCTGAATTCGTCGGGGTTGTTCGGGTTGGTGAACTGCTGGCCGTAGCGAAACCCTACGCTGTTGTTCATCCATTCCACCGCGACGGCCTCCCCGCCGCCGAGGAGGGTGAGTGCGACGGTTGCGCCCTGTAGTGCCTTTTTCATTGTTATGGGTCCTTTGGCGTTCTGGCTCATCACGGCCGGATTGTTTTTGTAACGCCGACGGAGGGTAACTTGTTCGATTGATTGTATACAACTCTATGGACATCCAGTCCAAACATTGCATACAGTGGCCGCACAACAAAAACAGAGAACCCCTCACCATGACTATCCCGAAGGCGTCACCGCAGCGGCCAGAAGATGAGAATCTCGGCGTCGCCGCCAACATGGCTTACGGCCTGCAACATGTGCTCACCATGTACGGCGGCATCGTCGCGGTACCGTTGATCGTCGGCCAGGCGGCGGGTTTGTCGCCGGCGGATATCGGCCTGCTGATCGCCGCGTCGTTGTTCGCCGGTGGCCTGGCCACGCTGTTGCAGACCCTGGGCCTGCCGTTTTTTGGTTGTCAGTTGCCGCTGGTGCAGGGCGTGTCGTTCGCCGGTGTGGCAACCATGGTGGCGATTGTCGGCAGTGATGGCGCCGGTGGTGTGCCGGCGATTCTTGGCGCGGTAATGGCCGCGTCGTTTATCGGATTATTGATAACCCCGGTGTTCTCGCGGATCACCAAGTTTTTCCCGCCGTTGGTAACGGGCATTGTGATCACCACCATCGGCCTGACCCTGATGCCCGTTGCCGCGCGCTGGGCCATGGGCGGCAACAGCCGCGCCGCCGATTTCGGCAGCATGTCCAATATCGGCCTGGCGGCGTTGACCCTGGTGCTGGTGTTGCTGCTGAGCAAGATAGGCAGCGCGACCATCTCGCGCTTGTCGATCCTGCTGGCGATGGTGATCGGCACCGTGATTGCGGTGTTCCTTGGCATGGCCGACTTCTCCGGCGTGACCCAGGGGCCGATGTTCGGTTTCCCCACACCCTTCCATTTCGGCATGCCCACCTTCCATGTGGCCGCGATCATTTCCATGTGCATCGTGGTGATGGTGACCCTGGTCGAGACCTCGGCGGATATTCTGGCGGTGGGTGAAATCATCGACACCAAAGTCGATTCCAAGCGTCTGGGCAACGGCCTGCGTGCCGATATGCTGTCGAGTATGTTCGCGCCGATCTTCGGTTCGTTCACCCAGAGCGCCTTCGCCCAGAACGTCGGGCTGGTGGCGGTGACCGGGGTCAAGAGCCGCTTCGTGGTGGCCACGGGCGGGCTGTTCCTGGTGATCCTCGGCTTGTTGCCCTTCATGGGCCGGGTCATCGCGGCGGTGCCCACTTCAGTGCTGGGCGGGGCCGGGATTGTGCTGTTCGGCACCGTGGCGGCCAGTGGTATCCGCACCTTGTCCAAGGTGGATTATCGCAACAACATGAACCTGATCATCGTGGCCACGTCCATCGGTTTTGGCATGATCCCGATTGCGGCACCGAGCTTCTACGACCACTTCCCGAGCTGGTTCGCGACCATTTTCCACTCGGGGATCAGCTCTTCGGCAATCATGGCGATCCTGCTGAACCTGGCGTTCAACCATTTCACCGCCGGCAATTCGGACCAGCAGTCGGTATTCGTGGCGGGGACCGAACGCAGCTTGTGCTTTCGCGATGTGTCGGAACTGCGTGATGGGGATTACTTCAAGGGCGGCAAGTTGTTTGATGCAGAGGGCAGGGAGATTCCGTTGGTGGCGGAAGTGCCTAGGAAGGTCACCAAACCCGAGGCTAGCGAGGCCTGAATGTGGGAGGGGGCTTGCCCCCGATGACGGTGTATCAACTGAGTGATTGGCGCCTGACACACCGCTATCGGGGGCAAGCCCCCTCCCACAATTGGAATGCATCCAGCTTGAGCATTCAGCCGGCCTTGAGCACTTTGTATTGTGCCGAACACACCTCATCCAGAAACTTCACCACAGTCCCCATGCACGCCTGGCGTTCTTCTACATGGGGCATGTGGCTGGAGTCTTCAAACAGCGCCCAGCGCACATCCGCAATTTCGTCCAGGAACGGCTTGACCACCAGCGGCGTGGCCTCGTCGTGGCGACCCGAGATCACCAGCGTCGGTACGTTGATCGCCGACAGGCGGCCAGTGGATTTCCAGTCTTTCAAGCTGCCGATCACATGGAATTCGGTCGGGCCGCTCATGGCGTGGTACACCGTCGGGTCTGCATCGACCGCGGCGAAGGTGCGCGCCACTTCCTCGGGCCAAGGGATGACCCGGCATACGTGATGGTCATAGAACACCCGCGACGCGGCGAGGTATTCCGGATCCTGGTAGTTGCCGACGGCTTCGTGCTTGAGCAGGGTTTCATGCACGCCTTCAGGCAACAATTTGCGCAGGCGGTTGGCTTCGCTGACCCAGGTGCGCATGCAGGTCGGCGAGTTGGCCGGGATGAACGCGCGCAGGCCCTTGGGTTGCAGGATCGCGTGTTCACTGCCGAGCATGCCGCCCCAGGACTGGCCGAGGATCGCGTAGTTATCGCTGATCTGCAGGTGGTCCAGCAGGTTGTCGAGTTCTTCGAGGAACAGGCCCACGGTCCAGAAGGACGGGTCTTTGTCGGGCAGATGGGTGGAGCGGCCGTTGCCCAACTGGTCGTAGTGGATCACCGCGTGACCGCTGGCGGCGACGTCCTTGAACGCGTCAACATAATCATGGGTGCATCCGGGGCCGCCGTGGATAACCACCAGGGGCGTGCGACCGCTCGACAAGTCACCGGTGACGCGGTACCAGGTTTGGTAGGCGCCAAACGCCGCATACCCTTCGCGGATTTTTTCGATGAATTCCATTTCGTACCCTGCTCTGAAAAAAGGATCAGGGACACGATAATGCGTGGCAGAAATTTAGGTAACTAGCAAAACAGCTAGGTTTTGCCGGGGGGTCAGTCTTCCAGCAACCGGTAATGGGTGGCGCGCACTACCGCCTGCACGCGGTTCTTGGCCCCCAGTTTGTGCATGGCCGAGGCCAGGTGCAGGGTGACCACCGCCAGCGAACGGCTCAATTGCGTGGCAATTTCGGCCGCAGTCAGGCCTTCGGCGGCCCATTTGAGGCACTCACGTTCGCGTTTGGTCAGGTGGATATGCGGGTAAGTGCGCAGCTCTTTGCTGAACAGTGGGTAGGCCGCTTCCTGCAAGGCATGGGAAATCAGGCTGAAGTCCGACAAGGTCTGCTGCGCATCCTTCAACACGCTGCGCGCGTTGCCGGTGCGCAGGCCGGTCAACGAGGCGAAGCCGCCACGGGGCAGGTGGATCGGCACACTGACGCCGCAGGTCAATTGCTGGTCATGCAGGTAGGATGAAACCGGCGCGTGGCAGGGATCGATGATCTTTTGCAGGGGGGTGTCGGCCTTGACGTCGTAGGACCACACGAACGGCGACACCCGGCTCAGAGCCAGGTGTTGCACCGGATCGATCTGGTAGAACCCTTCGCCGCACCACAAGGCATGCCAGTCGGCCGGGGTGTTGCGCAGTTGCAGCACCGAGGGGGTGATCAATGCGCCATCCTGGTCGATCGGCACCGGGGTGTAGTCGTACACCAAGGCGTCGAAGCCCAACTGTTGGGCAAGGATAAAGGTGTTGTCCATCTGCTCGTCCAGGCTCCTGCCCGGCATCAGACGGTGATTTAAGGCAGTCAGCTTGGCCAGCATCCGTTCTGCTCCCGATTTCATTTGAATCTCGACTTGCGGCAAGTAGAATGCCACGCCCCGGCGAAGGACTGCCAGGCCAAACCTATAAGAAATACTAGGTTATGGACGCGCGGCATCCTCGGTAGTGTTGGCCGATCAACGGCCGCTACCTGCCAGGCCGATACAACACAAGGAATGTATGCATGTGGCGTGAAATTGCCCCCGACCAGCAGTACAACGTGCAAGTCGATGGCCATAACCTCGTGGTCTACAGCTTCGGCGAAGGCGATGAGGTGCTGCTGTGCCTCAACGGCGGGCCGGGCCTGCCGTGTGACTACTTGCGCGACGCCCATGGCTGGCTCAAGGAGCATAACCTGCGAGTGGTTGCATTCGACCAGCTTGGCACGGGCGCATCAGCCAGACCCACCGATGTTTCGCTGTGGGAAATCCGCCGTTATGTCGAAGAAGTCGAAACCGTGCGCCAGGCCGTGGGCCTGGGCCGCGTGCATTTGCTCGGGCATTCCTGGGGCGGCTGGCTCGGCATCGAATACGCGATCCATTACCCCGACGCGCTGAAAAGCCTGATCCTCGAAAACACCGTGGGCGACATTCCGCACCTGTCCCAGGAACTGGAGCGCCTGCGCGGCGCCCTCGGCAGCGAAACCGTGGCGATGATGCAACGTCACGAAGCCATGGGTACCCTCGACCACCCGCAGTACCAGGCCGCGATTACCTTGCTCAACTATCGCCACGTGTGCCGGCTGGACGAGTGGCCTGCACCGGTCAGACGCTCTCTCGACGACTGGAACATGGGCCCTTACGAAACCATGCAGGGTCCCAACGAATTTCTCTACATCGGCAACCTCAAGGACTGGAACCGCCTCCCCGAGATGGGCGCGTTCAAGATGCCGATCCTGATCACCACCGGCCAGCACGACGAACTCACCCCGGCCTGCGCCATGCGCATGAAAATGGCGGCCCGGCACGCCGAATTGCATGTGTTCCCCAACAGCAGCCATATGCCGTTTTATGAAGAGCCCCAGGCATATTTCCCGGTGCTGCTGGACTTCCTCTCGCGTCACCGAGGCTGACGGATGAACCTGGCGCGCTACCGTTTTGTGCTGTCCCGGCCGCTGCAGTTGCTGCCGGTGCTGTTTGGCATCAGCCTGATCACCTTTGTGCTGGTGCGCTCGATCCCTGGCGACCCGGCGCGCGCCTTGCTGGGCTCGCGCAGCACGCCGGATGCCTTGCTGAAGATCCGCGCCCAGTACGGCCTCGACCAGCCGTTGTGGCAGCAATACTTCTACTTCCTGAAAAACCTGCTCAAGGGCGACCTCGGCCAATCGCTGCTGTACAAGGTCGACGCCCTCAAGCTGATTGTCACGCGCATCGAGCCCACCCTGGTGCTGGTACTGGGCAGCGTGGTGCTGGCGCTGCTGATCGCGGTGCCGCTGGCGACCTGGGCCGCACGCAACAAGGGGGGCTGGGCGGACAACCTGATCCGCGTGTTCACCACGGTTGGCCTGGGCATGCCGGCGTTCTGGCTGGGCTTGATGCTGATCCTGTTGCTGAGTGTGCAGTGGGGCTTGTTTCCGGTGTCCGGCTACGGCCGCACCTGGCTGGACAAGGCGCATCACATGGTGCTGCCGTGCCTGACGATTGCCCTGGCGTTATCGGCGGTGCTGGTGCGCAACCTGCGGGCGAGCATGCTGATGGAGTTGCAGGCCGATCACGTGACCGCGGCCCGCGCCCGTGGGCTGTCGGAAACCGCCGTTTTTCGTCGGCATGTGTTGCCAAATTCCCTGGTGCCGGCGGTCAACCTGCTGGCGGTGAACATCGGCTGGCTGATCAGCGGCACGGTAGTGATCGAAAGCCTGTTCGCCATTCCCGGTATCGGCCAATTGCTGGTGCGCGGCATTTTCACCCGCGATTACATGGTGGTGCAGGGCGTGGCCATGGTGCTGGCCTGCGCGACGGTGGTGGTCAACTTCATCGCTGACGTGGTGACGGTGGCCCTCGACCCACGGGTGAAGATGCAATGAGCAGCCGCCCGTTGATTGCCCCGTGGCGCTTGCGCCTGCGTTTCGGTTTGCGCAATGGTCGGCTGACGGCAGCGTGGGGCCTGTTGATCCTGCTGGTGTGGCTGGCGCTTGCGCTGTTTGCGCCGTGGATTGCACCGTATGACCCGATTGCGCAGAACCCTGATTTCAGTTTGCTCGCTCCAAGCCTTATGCATCCGTTTGGCACGGATAACTACGGAAGAGATATCCTTTCGAGGGTGATCTGGGGCGCGCGCATCGACCTGCAACTGGCCATTGTCGGGGTGATCTTCCCTTTCATGATCGGCACCTTCATCGGTGCGGTCTCGGGCTATATCGGCGGGCGCTTCGACAGCGTTTGCATGCGCGTGATCGACGTGATCCTGGCGTTTCCCTTCCTGGTGCTGATGCTCGCGATCATGGCCATCCTCGGGCCGGGCTTGAAGAGTTTCTACATCGCCATGGCGCTGGTGGGCTGGGTGTCGTATGCGCGGCTGATCCGCTCGCAGATCCTGGTGCTCAAGGAAAGCGAGTTTGCCCTGGCCGCCAAGAGCCTGGGCTTTGGCCACGGGCGCATTCTGTTCCGGCATCTGCTGCCCAATGCGATGTTCGGCTCGATTGTGTTTTCCATGTCTGACGCGGTGCTGGTGCTGCTCAATGGCGCCGCCGTGAGCTACCTGGGCCTGGGCGTGCAACCGCCGACCGCCGAGTGGGGCACCATGGTGGCCGAGGGGCAGGCCTTTATCACCACGGCCTGGTGGATCTGCACCTTTCCGGGGCTGGCCATCGTGACCCTGGCCATGGGCTTCAGCCTGCTGGCCGATGGCGTGGCGCAAGTATTGGGGGACCGCTCATGAGTCTGCTGCAAGTGCGCGACCTCAGTGTCATCGCCAACAATGCGGGGCGCGATGTAACCCTGGTCGAGCGGGTGTCGTTCGATCTGGCCGAAGGCGAAATCCTCGGCCTGGTAGGGGAAAGCGGCTCGGGCAAGACCATGGCCTGCCGTGGCCTGATGCGCCTGCTGCCATCGCCCAGCCTGCGCGTGCAAGGCGGCTCGGTGCGGCTGGCCGGCCAGGACCTGTTGGCATTGGATGACGCTGGCATGCGCGCTGTGCGCGGCGGCCAACTGGGCATGATTTTCCAGAACCCCAGCAGCCACCTTGATCCGCTGATGCGTATCGGCGAGCAGATTGCCGAGGGCATCCGCCTGCATCAAGGCGCGTCGAAAAAAGACGCGCGATTGCAGGCCATCGACGTGTTGCGCCAGGTTGGCATCCCCGATCCCCAGGCGCGGGTCGACAACTACCCCCACGAGTTTTCCGGCGGCATGCGCCAGCGTGCAATGATCGCCGTGGCGCTGGGCTGCAACCCGAAAGTGCTGATCGCCGACGAACCCACCACCGCCCTGGATGTGACGGTGCAGGCGCAAATCCTGCGGCTGTTGATGGAATTGCGCGACCAGCGCGGCCTGTCGATCATCATGATTACCCATGATCTCGGCGTGGTGGCGCAAACCTGTGATTCCATCGCCGTGATGTACGCCGGGCGGCTGTGCGAGCACGGCAGCAAATACGACTTGCTGGCTCGACCGCAGCATCCCTACACCGCCGGCCTGATCGATTGCCAGCCCGCCCACAGCAGCGGTCACGCCTTGCTGCGCACGATCCCCGGGCAGCCGCCGTTGCTGGATGCATTACCCGCCGGTTGCCGGTTCAACCCGCGTTGCCCGCAGGTTGGCGCATTGTGCACCGAGGTGTTGCCGGACGGTGCTCGGGTCGCCTGTCATTACCCGTTGGGAGCGCAGCCATGAGCCTGTTGCAGATCAAGGACCTTGAGGTGAAGTTTGCCGCCTCCGGCACCGGCGTGTTCGGGTTGAACAAGCAGTGGGTGAGGGCGGTGAACGGCGTGTCGCTGAACCTGGCGGCGGGTGAAACCCTGGGGCTGGTGGGTGAGTCGGGCAGCGGCAAAAGCACCCTGGGCCGCGCCATCCTGCACCTCAACCCGATCAGCGCCGGCCAGGTGTTGTTTGACGGCATCGACATGGCCCATGGCAGCGCCATCGACATCACTCGTCTGCGGCATGAAACCGCAATGATCTTCCAGGACCCGTACGCTGCGTTGAACCCGCGCCACACCATCGGCGAAACCATTGCCGAGGTGCTGCGCGTGCAGCGCAAAGTCGCGCCAGAGCAGGTTGCAGCTCGTGTGAATGAACTGCTCGACCTGGTCGGCCTGCGCCCCGAACTCGCCAGCCGCAAACCCGCCGCCCTCAGCGGTGGCCAGTGCCAGCGCGTCGGCATTGCCCGGGCGCTGGCGGTTGAGCCACGCCTGATCATCGCCGACGAGTGCGTGGCGGCGCTGGATGTGTCGATCCAGGGCCAGATCATCAACCTGCTGCTGGAACTGCAGCAGCGCATGAACCTGGCGATCCTGTTTATCGCCCATGACCTGGCCATCGTGCGCCGATTGTGTGACCGCGTGGCGGTGATGTACCTGGGCAAGATCGTCGAGGAAGGACCGGTGGAGGCGGTCTTCACGGCGCCACGTCATCCGTACACGGCGGCGTTGATCCAGGCGATTCCCGAGATCGATCCGCATCGGCCATTGCCGACAGAACCCTTGCCGGGTGAACCACCGAGCCCACTGAATCTGCCCACAGGCTGCGCCTTTCACCCGCGTTGCCGGCATGCCCGCACCCTGTGTTCCGTGGTGTTGCCGCCGACCCATTTCCTGCACGAGCATCGGTACAGTTGCGTGCTTGAAGAACCTTTGCTTTGACCCATCCCTGCCATTCATGAACAAGGAGTTATGACATGCAATCGCGCCACTTGAAGTTGCTTGCCGCCGCCACACTGACCGCCTGGTCGCTGACCGCCGGTTTCGCCCAGGCCGCCGGTGTCCTGACCATCGGCTGCCGTGAAGACAGCACCACGTTCGACCCGATCAAAAGCGCGCAAAACCGCGACACCTGGGTCTTCGCCAACGTCTACGACACCCTGGTACGCGTGGACAACCTGGGCACCAAGATGGAGCCGGGCCTGGCTGAAAGCTGGGATATCTCCAAGGACGGCCTGACTTACACCTTCAAACTGCGTGATGCGAAGTTCTCCGATGGCTCGGCCATTACCGCCGACGATGCGGCGTTCAGCCTGCTGCGTATCCGCGACAACAAGGCTTCGCTGTGGGCTGATCCGTTCAACTTGATCAACACGGCCAAGGCATCGGACCCGAAAACCCTGGTGGTCACGCTGAAAACCCCGGCTGTCGCCTTCCTCTCGCAACTGGCGTCGCCGACGGTGTCGATCCTGTCGGAAAAAGCCATGACCAAGATGGGCGAAGACGCCTACTCGGAAAACCCGGTGACGTCCGGCGCGTTTACCGTAGACGAGTGGCGCAAGGGCGATCGGGTGATCCTGAAGAAGAACCCGAACTTCTGGCAGGCCAGGAACGTGAGCCTGGATGGCGTGGAGTGGGTCTCCGTTACCGACGACAACACGCGCATGCGCATGGTGCAGAACAATGAGCTGGACACGGCGATCTTCGTACCGTTCTCGCGGGTTGAAGAGCTGAAGAAAGACAAGAACGTGGTGATCCACGCCGACCCGTCCACACGTGAAGATCACCTGCTGATCAACCACGCCCACGGGTTGCTGGCCAAGCCGGAAGTGCGCCAGGCGCTGGACATGGCCATCGACAAACAATCGCTGGTGAAGACCGCCACCTACGGTCAGGGCACTGTGGCCTATTCCTACATTCCAAAGGGCTCGCTGTACCACTACGCCAACAACCTGCAGCGCCCGTATGACCCCACCGCCGCCAGGAAGCTGCTGGAGCAGGCCGGTGCGAAGGACTTGAAGCTCAACTACGTGGTCAACGCCGGCAACGAAGCCGACGAGCAGATTGCGGTGATCATCAAGGACCAGTTAGCCAAGGTCGGCGTAACCGCCAACCTGCAAAAGGTCGATCCGACCCAGAGCTGGCAGATGCTGGTGGACGGTGAATACGATATTTCGGTGATGTACTGGACCAACGACATCCTCGACCCGGACCAGAAGACCACCTTCGTGCTGGGCCACGACACCAACCAGAACTACATGACCCGCTACAGGAACGACAAGGTCAAGGACCTGGTGGCCCAGGCACGGATCGAGGCCGACCCGGTCAAGCGTGAGCAGATGTATGTGGAATTGCAGAAACTGGCGAAACAGGATGTGAACTGGATCGACTTGTACTACAGCCCGTACATCAACATCTCACGTAAGAATGTGAGCAACTTCCTGCAGAACCCGTTAGGCCGCTTCACCCTTGAAGAAGTGGTGAAAAACTAAACCACACTGCTGAAAAATGTGGGAGGGTTCTACACCCCGATTGCAGTGGATCAGTCAACAGATACAGTGACTGTCCTACCGCTATCGGGGGCAAGCCCCCTCCCACATTTGGTTTTACAATGTGCCGGTTATTGCGCGTCGAACGCCTGGCCGTTGATGCCGGCACTGTCCGGCCCCATCAGGTAGAGGTAAACCGGCATGATCTCTTCCGGCGCCGGCCGTTCCATCGGGTTTTCCCCCGGATACGCCTGGGCGCGCATGCTGGTGCGGGTGCCGCCGGGGTTGATGCTGTTCGAGCGAACCGCCGCTACATCTTCGAGCTCGTCCGCCAGGGTTTGCATCAGGCCCTCAGTCGCAAACTTCGACACGCCATAAGCTCCCCAATAGGCCCGGCCCTTGCGGCCGACGCTGCTGGAGGTGAACACCACCGAGGCATCCTTCGACAGCTTGAGCAGCGGCAACAAGGTACTGGTCAGCATGAACATCGCGTTGACGTTCACGTGCATCACCCGCATGAAGTTCTCGCCGGACAACTGTTCGAGCGGCGTACGCGGGCCGATGATCGAGGCGTTGTGCAGCAGGCCGTCGAGGTGGCCGAATTCTTTCTCGATCATCGCCGCCAGCTCATCGTATTGATGGGGCAGGGCGGTCTCCAGGTTGAAGGGGATCACCACCGGCTGTGGTTGGCCTGCGGCTTCGATCTCGTCATATACCTGGGCAAGGTTGGCTTCGGTCTTGCCCAGCAACAGCACGGTAGCGCCGTGGGCGGCGTAGGTTTTCGCCGCCGCCGCGCCAATCCCGCGACCGGCGCCGGTGACCAGGATCACCCGGCCCTTGAGCAGTTCTGGACGTGCAGAGTAATCAAACATAAATAGCCTCGACAGAATTCAGCAGCTTTTGAACCCCAACTCCGAAAACACTGAAGATCCCCAGTGGGAGGGGGCTTGCCCCCGATGAGGGCCTATCAGTCCTAGAGGTGCGGGCTGGCACACCGCTATCGGGGGCGGGCCCCCTCCCACATTGGATCTTCATAGAGGGTGGGGGCGTTGAGTAATCAGCAACTGCACAGTGCGTTATCCAGCACCTTGCGCAGTTCCAGCGGGTGATCCACCACCACATCGGCACCCCAATGGCGTGGGTTGTCGTCCGGGTGGATGTAGCCGTAAGTGACCGCCGCCGTGCGGGTGCCGGCGTCGCGGCCGGACTCGATGTCGCGCAGGTCATCGCCCACGAACAGCACGCTGGCCGGGTCCAGGCCGAGCATCTTGCAGGCCAGGATCATCGGCTCCGGGTCCGGCTTGCTGTTTTTCACGTGGTCCGGGCAGATCAGCAGTGCCGAGCGTTCGGCCAGGCCGAGTTGCTGCATGATCGGCTCGGCAAAACGCAGGGGTTTGTTGGTGACCACGCCCCAGATCAGCTTGGCCTTCTCGATGTCTTCGAGCAGCTGCGCCATGCCGTCGAACAACTTGCTGTGGACCGCGCAGCCCTTGAGGTAGCGCTCGAGGAATTCCTGGCGCAGTTCTTCAAAGCCTGGGGATTCCGGGTCCATCGAGAAGGTCACCGCAACCATTGCCCGCGCACCGCCGGAGATTTCATCGCGGATGTGCTGGGGGTTGATCGGCGGCAGGTCGCGATCGGCGCGCATCGCCTGGCAGATCGCGATGAAGTCCGGCGCGGTATCCAGCAGGGTACCGTCCATATCGAAGAGAACCGCTCGCAACTTCACAGGCTCACTCCTCGCGCAGGGTCTGGATCATGTAGTTGACGTCAACATCGTTGGCCAGCTTGTAGTGCTTGGTCAGCGGGTTGTAGGTCAGGCCGATGATGTCCTTGACGGTCAGCCCGGCCTGGCGGCTCCACGCACCCAGCTCGGACGGACGGATGAATTTCTTGAAGTCATGGGTGCCGCGCGGCAGCAGCTTCATGATGTATTCGGCGCCGATGATCGCGAACAGGTAAGCCTTGGGGTTGCGGTTGATGGTGGAGAAGAACACCTGGCCGCCGGGCTTGACCATGCGGAAGCAGGCGCTGATCACCGAGGACGGGTCGGGCACGTGTTCCAGCATTTCCAGGCAGGTGACCACGTCGAACTGCTCGGGCATCTCTTCGGCCAGGGCTTCGGCGGTGATCTGGCGGTATTCCACGCTCACCCCGGACTCCAGTTGATGCAATTGGGCCACGGCCAAGGGCGCTTCGCCCATGTCGATGCCCATCACAGTCGCGCCGCGTTGGGCCATGGCTTCGCTGAGGATGCCGCCGCCGCAACCGACGTCCAGTACCTTTTTGCCGGCCAGGTTGACGCGTTCGTCAATCCAGTTGACCCGCAGCGGGTTGATGTCGTGCAAAGGCTTGAACTCGCTTTCGCGGTCCCACCAGCGGTGAGCCAGGGCTTCGAATTTGGCGATTTCGGCGTGGTCGACGTTGCTCATGGTGAATCCTCTGAATCTGATAAATCGGTTTGTCGGTCTTGAACGCCAGGGTTCAAGGCCGTCGTTATTCGCTGTGCCCGCTGATGCGTTGGCCCCAGGCGATGGCCGTGGCGGTCAACTGTTGTTCATCCATGCGGGTCAATTGCCGGTCGTCGAGCAATTGCTTGCCAGCGACCCAAAGGTGTTTCACGCAATCGCGTCCGGTGGCATATATAAGCTGTGAGACCGGATCATAGATCGGTTGTTGCGCCAGCCCCGACAGATCGAAAGCAACGATATCCGCCGCCTTGCCGACTTCCAGCGAGCCGATCTCGCTTTCCAGGCCCATGGCTCGCGCGCCATTGAGGGTGGCCATGCGCAGGGCGCGATGGGCATCGAGTGCGGTGGCCGAACCGGCGACGGCCTTTGCCAGCATCGCCGCCGTGCGCGTTTCGCCCAACAGGTCAAGGTCATTGTTGCTGGCGGCGCCATCGGTGCCGATGGCCACATTCACGCCAGCCTGCCACAGACGCTCCACCGGGCAAAAGCCGCTGGCCAGTTTCAGATTGGATTCCGGGCAATGGATGACGCTGGTGTTGCTTTCTACCAGCAAAGCCAGGTCGTCCTCGCTGATTTGGGTCATATGAACGGCCTGGAAGCGCGGGCCCAGCAGCCCCAGGCGCCCCAGGCGCGCCAGCGGGCGCTCGCCGGTCTGCTCGACCGCTTGCTGCACTTCGAAGGCGGTTTCGTGAACATGCATATGGATCGCGGCGTCCAGCTCTTCGGCGATCACCCGGATTTTTTCCAGGTTGTCATCGCACACGGTGTAGGGCGCGTGGGGGCCGAAGGTGATCTTGATGCGCGGGTGGTGCTTGAGGTCGCCGAACAGCTCGACACCCTGGCGAATCGCCTCGTCGGCACTGCCGGCGCCGGGGATCGGGAAGTCGAGGATCGGAATCGCGATCTGTGCGCGCATGCCGCTGTTGTGCACGCAGTCGCTGGCGACCTTGGGGTAGAAGTACATGTCGGAGAAGCAGGTGATGCCGCCCTTGAGCTGTTCGGCGATGGCCAGGTCGGTGCCGTCACGCACGAACGCTTCATCGACCCACTTGGCTTCGGCGGGCCAGATGTGTTTTTCCAGCCAGGTCATCAGCGGCAGGTCATCGGCCAGGCCGCGAAACAGGCTCATCGCCGCGTGCCCGTGGGCGTTGACCAGGCCGGGGCTGAGCAACATGCCCGGCAGTTCGCAGGTCTCCTTGGCGGTCAGCTTCAACGCCGCCTGGCGAGGCCCGATAAACGCAATGCGCCCATCGCGGATGCCCAGGCCGTGTTCCTTGAGCACCACGCCGGCGGGTTCGACAGGTACCAGCCAGGTCGGCAGCAACAGTAAGTCGAGCGGGGCGGCAGTGGCAGTCATCGCAGGCTTCTTCCCAGGCAGCTATAAAAGAAGGGCGAAGTATACCCGAGCGTCCTGGCTGGCGGATCGCTATAATCGGCGGCTTTGTTTATGAGTGCGGAGTAAGGGATGCGCGATCGACTGTTGGCAGCGGAGAAAGTGAAGGCCATCGATTGGCGTGATGGCGCACTGTACCTGCTTGATCAGCGTGCCTTGCCGTCCCGGGAAAGCTGGGTGGCCTGCGTGACGGTCGATGCAGTGGCTGCAGCCATTCGCTCGATGGTAGTGCGCGGTGCGCCGGCCATCGGCATCAGCGCCGCATATGGCCTGGTGCTGGCCGCCCGCGAGCGGATCGCCGAGGGCGGTGACTGGCAGGCAGCGTGGGAAGAAGACTACGCATTGTTAGCCGATACCCGCCCCACCGCGTCGAACCTGTTCTGGGCCTTGAAGCGCATGCGTGACCGGCTCGACCGCGTCAAAAAGCACGCCGACCCTGTGGCGGTGCTGGAAGCGGAAGCCATCGCCATCCATGAGAGTGACCGCGAAGCCAACCTGACCATGGCCCAGCTGGGCGTCGAGCTGATCCGCAAGCACCAGGGCAACGCCCAGGCCATCCTCACCCACGGCAACGCTGGCGCCCTGGCGACCGGCGGTGTCGGTACGGCGCTCGGGGTGATTCGCGCGGCCTACCTCGAAGGCATGGTCGAGCAGGTCTACGCCAATGAAACCCGGCCCTGGCTGCAAGGCTCGCGGCTGACCGCCTGGGAGCTGGCGGGCGAGGGCATCCCGGTGACGGTGAATGCCGACTCGGCCGGTGCGCATATCCTCAAGACCAAAGGCGTGACCTGGGTGATTGTCGGCGCCGACTGCATTGCCGCCAACGGCGATGTGATCAGCAAGATCGGCACTTACCAGTTGGCCGTGTGTGCGATGCACCACGGCGTGCGTTTCATGGTGGTGGCGCCGAGTTCCACCCTGGATCTGATGATGGCCACTGGCGATGACGTAGCGCTGGAAGAACGCGAGGCCGGTGAGTTGCTGGAAGTCGCCGGCCAGCGCTTCGCGGCCGATGTGGCGGCCTTCAATCCGGTGTTCGACGTGACCCCGGCCGACCTGATCGATGTGATCGTGACCGAAAAAGGCGTGGTCGAACGGCCGGACACCGCCAAGCTGGCCAGGTTGATGTGTCGTAAGCGCTTGCATTAAGCCAATTTGCCCCCGAAATCGGGCTTGGTTCCAGCTCTGAGCCCCTCTCGTCGCCCTCAAGCCTGTCATCCGTCAACTTACTATGCTCCATGCGCATCAGGGGGATAGGTGCGTGGCGGCGATTGTGATAACATCCGGCGGTTTCCAAGGCTGCCCCGAGGGGTGGCCTATAACGTGCAGATCCGTGTCATAACTCGTTGATTTGTCGTAAGTCGTTGTCAGGCACTCTGCCGGCAGCGGCGAGCTTCGTTCGTCCCATATGGATGTGACGAGGTTTCACCCGAAAAAGGAATCAGGCTTCTCATGGGCGAACTGGCCAAAGAAATCCTCCCGGTCAATATCGAAGACGAGCTGAAACAGTCCTACCTCGACTACGCGATGAGCGTAATTGTCGGTCGGGCACTGCCTGATGCGCGCGATGGCTTGAAGCCCGTGCACCGGCGTGTGCTGTTCGCGATGAGCGAGCTGGGTAACGACTGGAACAAGCCGTACAAGAAATCTGCCCGTGTTGTCGGTGACGTGATCGGTAAGTATCACCCTCACGGCGACACTGCGGTGTACGACACCATCGTTCGGATGGCCCAGCCGTTTTCCCTGCGCTACCTGCTGGTAGACGGCCAGGGCAACTTCGGTTCGGTCGACGGCGACAACGCCGCGGCCATGCGATACACCGAAGTGCGCATGACCAAGCTGGCGCACGAGCTGCTGGCCGACCTGCATAAAGAAACCGTGGACTGGGTGCCGAACTACGACGGCACCGAAATGATCCCGGCCGTCATGCCGACCAAGATCCCCAACCTGCTGGTCAACGGTTCCAGCGGTATCGCCGTGGGCATGGCGACCAACATCCCGCCGCACAACCTCGGTGAAGTCATCGACGGTTGCCTGGCCCTCATCGACAACCCCGAGCTGACCGTCGATGAGCTGATGCAATACATCCCCGGCCCGGACTTCCCGACCGCCGCGATCATCAACGGTCGCGCCGGCATCATCGAAGCCTATCGCACCGGTCGCGGCCGCATTTACATGCGTGCCCGCTCGATCATCGAAGACATCGACAAGGTCGGTGGCCGCCAGCAGATCGTCATCACCGAGCTGCCTTACCAGCTGAACAAGGCACGTCTGATCGAGAAGATCGCCGAGCTGGTCAAAGAGAAGAAGCTCGAAGGCATCACCGAGCTGCGCGACGAGTCCGACAAAGACGGTATGCGCGTGGTGATCGAGCTGCGTCGTGGCGAAGTGCCTGAGGTGATCCTCAACAACCTTTACGCCCAGACCCAGCTGCAAAGCGTGTTCGGTATCAACGTGGTTGCACTGATCGATGGCCGCCCGCGCATCCTGAACCTCAAGGACCTGCTGGAAGCCTTCGTGCGTCACCGTCGCGAAGTGGTCACCCGCCGTACCGTGTTCGAACTGCGCAAGGCCCGCGAGCGCGGCCACATCCTGGAAGGCCAGGCAGTTGCGCTGTCGAACATCGACCCGGTGATCGCTCTGATCAAGGCCTCGCCAACCCCGTCGGAAGCCAAGGAAGCGTTGATCAGCACCCCTTGGGAATCCAGCGCCGTGGTGGCGATGGTTGAACGTGCCGGCGCCGACTCGTGTCGTCCGGAGACCCTGGATCCGCAATACGGTCTGCGTGAAGGCAAGTACTTCCTGTCGCCGGAACAGGCCCAGGCCATCCTGGAACTGCGCCTGCACCGCCTGACTGGCCTGGAGCACGAGAAGCTGCTGGCCGAGTACCAGGAGATCCTCAACCAGATCGGCGAGTTGATCCGCATCCTCAGCAGCGCCGTGCGCCTGATGGAAGTGATCCGCGAAGAACTGGAAGTGATCCGCGCCGAATACGGCGATGTGCGTCGCACCGAGATTCTCGATGCACGTCTCGACCTGACCCTGGGTGACATGATCCCGGAAGAGGAGCGCGTGGTGACCATCTCCCACGGTGGCTACGCCAAGACCCAGCCGCTGGCTGCGTACCAGGCCCAGCGTCGTGGTGGTAAAGGTAAATCGGCTACCGGCGTGAAGGATGAGGACTACATCGCTCACCTGCTGGTTGCCAACAGCCACACCACGCTGCTGCTGTTCTCCAGCAAGGGCAAGGTGTACTGGCTCAAGACCTACGAAATCCCGGAAGCGTCCCGTGCCGCCCGTGGTCGCCCACTGGTCAACCTGCTGCCGCTGGACAGTGATGAATACATCACCACCATGCTGCCGGTCGAGGAATACACCGAAGGTCACTTCATCTTCATGGCCACCGCCAAAGGCACCGTGAAGAAGACCCCGCTGGAATCCTTCAGCCGCCAGCGCAGCGTGGGCCTGATCGCCCTGGAGCTGGACGAAGGCGACGTGCTGATCTCCGCCGCCATCACCGACGGCGAGCGTGAAGTCATGCTGTTCTCCGACGGCGGTAAAGTAACGCGCTTCAAGGAATCCGACGTTCGTGCCATGGGCCGTACCGCCCGCGGTGTGCGCGGCATGCGCCTGCCGGAAGGGCAGAAGCTGATTTCGATGCTGATCCCGGAAGAAGGCAGCCAGATCCTCACCGCTTCCGAGCGTGGTTATGGCAAGCGCACCGCCATCAGCGAGTTCCCGGAGTACAAGCGTGGCGGCCAGGGCGTGATCGCCATGGTCAGCAACGACCGCAACGGCCGTCTGGTCGGTGCGGTGCAGGTGCTCGACGGCGAGGAAATCATGCTGATCTCCGACCAGGGCACCCTGGTACGTACCCGTGTGGCTGAAGTGTCGAGCCTGGGCCGTAACACCCAGGGCGTGACCCTGATCAAGCTGGCCAAGGACGAAAAACTGGTCGGCCTGGAGCGTGTTCAGGAGCCATCGGAAGTCGAAGGCGAAGAGCTGGAAGGCGAGGAGTTTGAAGGCGAGGTGATCGCAGCAGGCGATGACAACGTCGACGAGCCAACCCTCGACGCTGCCGCAGACGAAGAAGAACCGCAGGAATAAGCGGACACACAGGGGGCGGATGAAGATTCGCCCCCTTGTTGTTTGTCCCTTATGAAATAACACGTCCTTTGGCTGGACGCGGTCAATGTGGGAGCTGGCTTGCCTGCGATGGCAGCGCCGCGGTATCACTGCGCTACCGAGGTGCCCTTATCGCAGGCAAGCCAGCTCCCACAAGGGTTCGCTCCAGAGAAAGGTTGTTACTGAACATGATTGCAGCCCCACCAGATCAGAGTGAGATTGGATGTGAGCAAGAGAGCCTATAACTTCTGTGCCGGTCCCGCGGCGCTTCCTGAAGCAGTCCTGCAGCGTGCGCAGGGTGAACTCCTCGACTGGCATGGAAAAGGCCTCTCCGTGATGGAAATGAGCCATCGCAGCGATGAGTTCGTGTCCATCGCCACCAAGGCCGAGCAGGATCTGCGCGACTTGCTGGACATCCCTTCCAACTACAAAGTGCTGTTCCTGCAGGGCGGCGCCAGCCAGCAATTCGCCCAGATCCCGCTGAACCTGCTGCCGGAAGACGGCACTGCCGACTATATCGACACTGGTATCTGGGGCCAGAAGGCAATTGAAGAGGCTTCCCGTTACGGTCACGTCAATGTGGCGGGCACCGCCAAGCCTTACGACTATTTCGCCATTCCGGGTCAGAACGAGTGGAAGTTGTCGAAGGACGCTGCCTACGTGCACTACGTGGCCAACGAAACCATTGGCGGCCTGGAGTTCGATTGGGTGCCGGAAGTAGGCGACGTGCCGCTGGTGTGCGACATGTCCTCGGACATCCTGTCGCGCCCGATCGACGTGTCCCGGTACGGCATGATCTACGCCGGTGCCCAGAAGAACATCGGCCCGAGCGGCATCCTGGTCAACATCATCCGCGAAGACCTGCTGGGTCGCGCCCGTTCGCTGTGCCCGACCATGCTCAACTACAAGGTCGCAGCCGATAACGGTTCGATGTACAACACCCCGCCGGCGTTCGCCTGGTACCTGTCCGGCCTGGTGTTCGAGTGGCTGAAAGAGCAGGGCGGTGTCGCTGCGATGGGCAAGCTGAACGAAGAGAAGAAGCGCGTCTTGTACGACTTCATCGACGCCAGCGGCCTGTACAGCAACCCGATCAACCTGACCGACCGCTCGTGGATGAACGTGCCGTTCCGCCTGGCTGACGACCGCCTGGACAAGCCGTTCCTGGCCGGTGCCGACGCGCGTGGCCTGCTGAACCTCAAGGGTCACCGCTCGGTGGGTGGCATGCGCGCCTCCATCTACAACGCCGTCGACATCCACGCGATCAACGCGCTGGTTGCCTACATGGCAGAGTTCGAAAAGGAACACGGCTAATGTCTGAGCAAGAACTCAAGGCCCTGCGTGTACGCATCGACAGCCTGGACGAGAAAGTCCTGGAGCTGATCAGTGAGCGCGCGCGGTGCGCCCAGGAAGTGGCAAGGGTGAAGATGGCGTCCCTGGCCGAAGGCGAAGTGCCGGTGTTCTATCGGCCCGAGCGTGAAGCCCAGGTGCTCAAGCGTGTGATGGAGCGCAACAAGGGCCCGCTGGGCAACGAAGAGATGGCGCGGTTGTTCCGTGAAATCATGTCCTCGTGCCTGGCGCTGGAGCAGCCGCTGAAAGTGGCCTACCTCGGCCCGGAAGGCACCTTTACCCAGGCGGCGGCCATGAAGCACTTCGGCCACGCGGTGATCAGCAAGCCAATGGCGGCGATCGACGAAGTGTTCCGTGAAGTGGCGGCCGGTGCGGTGAACTTTGGCGTGGTGCCGGTGGAAAACTCCACCGAAGGCGCGGTCAACCACACGCTGGACAGCTTCCTCGAGCACGACATGGTGATCTGTGGCGAAGTCGAGCTGCGCATCCACCACCACCTGCTGGTGGGTGAGAACACCAAGACCGACAGCATCAGTCGCATCTACTCCCACGCCCAGTCGCTGGCCCAGTGCCGCAAGTGGCTGGATGCGCATTACCCGAATGTCGAGCGCGTGGCGGTCTCCAGCAACGCCGAAGCCGCCAAGCGGGTCAAGGGTGAGTGGAATTCGGCAGCCATCGCTGGCGATATGGCGGCGGGTCTGTACGGCCTGACGCGCCTGGCCGAGAAAATCGAGGACCGCCCGGACAACTCCACGCGCTTCCTGATGATCGGCAGCCAGGAAGTACCGCCGACCGGTGACGACAAGACCTCCATCATCGTGTCCATGAGCAACAAGCCCGGCGCACTGCATGAGCTGCTGGTGCCGTTCCACGACAACGGGATTGACCTGACGCGCATCGAGACTCGTCCTTCGCGCAGCGGTAAATGGACTTATGTGTTCTTTATCGACTTCATCGGCCATCACCGCGACCCACTGGTCAAGGGCGTGCTCGAGAAAATCAGTCAGGAAGCCGTGGCACTCAAGGTGCTGGGCTCTTACCCGAAAGCGGTTTTGTGAGGCTTTAACATGAGTGGCAACTTCCTCGCCCTGGCGCAGCCGGGCGTGCAACAACTGTCGCCTTACGTTCCGGGCAAGCCTGTGGACGAGCTGGCGCGTGAGTTGAACCTGGATCCTTCGAAAATCGTCAAGCTGGCGAGCAACGAGAACCCGCTGGGCCCTAGCCCCAAAGTCCTGGCGGCGATCCGTGAAGAGCTGGCTGAGCTGACCCGGTATCCGGACGGCAACGGCTTCGCGCTCAAGTCGTTGCTGGCGGAAAAATGCCGCGTCGAGCTGAACCAGGTGACCCTGGGCAACGGTTCCAACGACATTCTCGAGCTGGTCGGCCGTGCCTACCTGGCGCCGGGCTTGAACGCTGTGTTCAGTGAGCACGCCTTCGCGGTCTATCCGATCGTGACCCAGGCCGTCGGTGCCGATGCGCGCATCATTCCGGCGAAGGATTGGGGCCATGACCTGCCGGCCATGCTGGCAGCCATCGATGCCCGGACCCGCGTGGTGTTCATCGCCAACCCGAACAACCCGACCGGCACCTGGTTCGACGCCCAGGCGCTGAACGACTTCCTGCAAGACGTGCCCGAGCACGTGCTGGTGGTGCTGGACGAGGCCTACATCGAGTACGCCGAAGGCAGCGACCTGCCGAACGGCCTCGATTTCCTGGCCGCGTACCCGAACCTGCTGGTGTCGCGCACCTTCTCCAAGGCTTACGGCCTGGCATCGCTGCGCGTGGGCTACGCCCTGTCCACTGCGGTGGTTGCCGATGTGCTGAACCGCGTGCGCCAGCCGTTCAACGTCAACAGCCTGGCTCTGGCGGCGGCCTGTGCGGCGGTGAAGGATGCCGAGTACCTGGAGCAAGGTCGTTGTATCAACGAAAGCGGCATGCTGCAGTTGCAGGAAGGCTTCCGCGAGCTGGGCCTGGGCTGGATTCCGTCCAAGGGTAATTTCATCTGCGTCGACCTCGGTCAGGTGGCCGCTCCGGTATTCCAGGGCTTGTTGCGTGAAGGTGTGATCGTGCGTCCGGTGGCCAACTACGGCATGCCGAATCACCTGCGCATCACCATCGGTCTGCCGGCTGAAAACAGTCGCTTCCTGGAGGCGCTGGCCAAGGTTCTGGCTCGTGGTTGATGTCACTGCATTGCAACCTGCTGTGCCTATGATCGGCCGCCTGGTGGTGGTCGGCCTGGGGTTGATCGGCGGCTCCTTCGCCAAAGGCCTGCGTGAAAGCGGGCTGTGTGGCGAAGTGGTCGGTGTGGACCTGGACCCGCAATCGCGCCAGTTGGCGGTCGAGTTGGGCGTGGTGGATCGCTGTGAAGCGGACCTGGCGCTCGCCTGCCGGGGCGCGGATGTGATCCAGCTGGCCGTGCCGATCCTGGCCATGGAGAAATTGCTCGCCGTGTTGGCGGGCATGGACCTGGGCCAGGCGATCCTGACGGACGTCGGCAGTGCCAAAGGTAATGTGGTGCGCGCGGCGCAGCAGGCGTTTGGTGGCATGCCGACGCGCTTCGTGCCGGGTCATCCGATTGCCGGTTCGGAGCAAAGCGGGGTGGAGGCGTCGAATGCGCAGCTGTTCCGTCGGCACAAAGTGATCCTGACGCCACTTGCGCAAACCGATCCGGCGGCGCTGGCGGTGGTCGATCGCCTGTGGCGCGAGTTGGGTGCGGATGTCGAGCACATGCAGGTCGAGCGTCACGACGAAGTGCTGGCCGCGACCAGCCATCTGCCGCATTTGCTGGCGTTTGGCCTGGTGGATTCTTTGGCCAAGCGCAACGAGAACCTCGAGATTTTCCGTTACGCCGCCGGTGGCTTCCGCGACTTCACGCGGATTGCCGGCAGCGACCCGGTGATGTGGCACGACATCTTCCTCGCCAATCGCGAAGCGGTGTTGCGCACCCTGGACACCTTCCGCAGCGACCTCGACGCCTTGCGCGATGCGGTCGACGCCGGGGATGGCCATCAATTATTGGGCGTGTTCACCCGTGCGCGGGTGGCGCGTGAGCATTTCAGCAAGATCCTGGCGCGCCGGGCGTATATGGAAACCGCTGTGAACGCTGATGACCTGACCTTCCTCGCCAACCCGGGCGGCCGCTTGAGCGGAAGCATTCGGGTGCCGGGCGACAAGTCGATTTCTCATCGGTCGATCATGCTCGGTTCGTTGGCTGAGGGTGTGACGGAAGTCGAAGGTTTCCTCGAAGGCGAGGACGCCCTGGCGACTTTGCAGGCGTTTCGCGACATGGGCGTGGTGATTGAAGGGCCGCACCATGGGCGCGTGACCATCCACGGCGTGGGTCTGCATGGTTTGAAGCCCGCACCGGGGCCGATCTATCTCGGAAACTCGGGCACGTCCATGCGCCTGCTGTCCGGTTTGCTGGCTGCGCAAAGCTTCGACAGCGTGCTGACGGGCGACGCTTCCCTGTCCAAGCGTCCGATGAACCGCGTGGCCAAGCCGTTGCGGGAAATGGGCGCGGTGATCGAGACCGGCCCGGAAGGGCGTCCGCCCCTGACTATCCGGGGGGGGCAGGTGCTCAAAGGTTTCGATTATTCGATGCCGATGGCCAGTGCGCAGGTTAAATCCTGCCTGTTGCTGGCCGGGCTTTACGCCGAGGGCAAGACCTCGGTGACCGAGCCTGCGCCGACCCGTGATCATACCGAGCGCATGTTGCGCGGTTTTGGTTATCCGGTTGATGTGGTGGGGGCTATAGCGTCGGTTGAGTCGGGCCATGCGCTGGCTGCGGCGCATATTGAAGTGCCGGGGGATATTTCCTCTTCGGCGTTTTTCCTGGTGGCGGCTTCGATTGCCGAAGGCTCCGAGTTGTTGTTGGAGCACGTGGGTGTCAACCCGACCCGCACCGGCGTGATCGACATTCTGCGGCTGATGGGGGCGGACATTACCTTGGAAAATCCGCGTGAAGTGGGTGGCGAGCCGGTGGCTGACCTGCGCGTACGTGCCGCGGCGTTGAAAGGTATTGAAATTCCCGAGGCACTGGTGCCTTTGGCGATCGACGAGTTCCCGGTGCTGTTCGTTGCGGCGGCCTGTGCCGAAGGGCGGACCGTGTTGCGCGGCGCTGAAGAGCTGCGCGTGAAGGAGTCCGACCGTATTCAGGTCATGGCCGATGGTCTGCTGGCACTGGGCGTGACGTGTGAACCGACGCCTGATGGGATTATCATTGACGGTGGCCCGATGGGTGGCGGTGACGTACATGCCCATGGCGATCACCGGATTGCCATGGCATTCAGCGTGGCTTCCCTGCGGGCGGCGGCGCCGATTCGTATCCGTGACTGCGCCAATGTTGCTACGTCTTTTCCGAACTTTCTTACACTGTGTGCCCAAGTCGGCATCCGTGTTGCCCAAGAGGCTCAATTGTGAATATCAAAGCACCGGTGATTACCATCGACGGGCCAAGCGGCTCGGGCAAAGGCACGATCGCCGGCATCCTGGCCAAGCGCCTGGGCTGGTGCCTGCTGGATTCCGGCGCGCTGTACCGCCTGCTGGCATTCGCCGCACGCAACCATGGCGTCGACCTGACCAACGAAGAATCCCTGAAGCTGCTGGCGGCGCACCTCGATGTACAGTTCGTCGGCGCGACGGAAGGGCATCCCCAGCGCATCATCCTTGAAGGGGACGATGTGACCGATGACCTGCGCAATGAGCAAGTTGGCTCCTGGGCCTCCCAGGTTGCCGCGCTGCCAGCGGTGCGGGACGCATTGTTGCAGCGCCAGCGGGCTTTCCAGGAGCCGCCGGGCCTGGTGGCCGATGGCCGCGATATGGGAACCGTGGTGTTTCCCGAGGCGCCATTGAAGATTTTCCTGACCGCCAGCGCCGAGGAGCGGGCTCGCCGCCGCTACTTGCAGTTGAAGGGCAAAGTCGATGGTGTTAGTCTGTCGAGTCTGCTAGATGAGATCCGTGCACGCGATGAGCGTGATACCCAGCGCGCAGTAGCCCCGCTCAAGCCGGCGGCTGATGCCATACAGCTGGATTCCACGGAGCTGTCCATCGAGCAGGTGCTGGAACGCATCTTGAGCGAGATCGCCATTCGCGATATCGCCGGGTGACCAAGAAGGCCGCAGGGGACCAGTCATAGTCCTGTGGTGCTTCTTTTAATTGAAACTGACCCACACCGTCTGGGGTGTGGAGATGGGCGTATTCTTCGCCCTTATCAACAGGAATTAAAATGAGCGAAAGCTTTGCGGAACTCTTTGAAGAAAGCCTAAAAACCCTGAACCTTCAGGCAGGCTCCATCATCACCGGTGTTATCGTTGATATCGATTACCAAGCTCGCTGGGTAACCGTTCACGCTGGTCTGAAGTCTGAAGCTCTGATCCCGCTGGAACAGTTCTACAACGATGCTGGTGATCTGACAATCAATGTCGGTGACGAAGTTCACGTTGCTCTGGACTCGGTTGAAGACGGTTTCGGTGAAACCAAGCTGTCCCGTGAAAAAGCCAAGCGCGCTGAATGCTGGATTGTTCTCGAAGCAGCCTTCGCAGCTGAAGAAGTGGTCAAGGGCGTTATCAACGGTAAGGTTAAAGGCGGCTTCACTGTCGACGTTAACGGCATCCGTGCGTTCCTGCCAGGTTCTTTGGTCGACGTTCGTCCAGTGCGCGACACCACGCACCTGGAAGGCAAAGAACTCGAATTCAAGGTCATCAAGCTCGACCAGAAGCGCAACAACGTTGTCGTTTCCCGTCGCAGCGTCCTGGAAGCAGAGAACTCCGCCGAGCGTGAAGCTCTGCTGGAATCCCTGCAGGAAGGCCAACAAGTCAAAGGTATCGTCAAAAACCTCACCGACTACGGCGCATTCGTCGACCTGGGTGGCGTGGATGGCCTGCTGCACATTACCGACATGGCTTGGAAGCGTATCAAGCATCCTTCCGAAATCGTCAACGTTGGCGACGAGATCGATGTCAAGGTTCTGAAATACGATCGCGAGCGCAACCGTGTTTCCCTGGGCCTGAAGCAACTGGGTGAAGATCCATGGGTTGCTATCAAAGCCCGTTACCCAGAAGGCACTCGCGTAACCGCGCGTGTTACCAACCTGACCGACTACGGCTGCTTCGCTGAGCTGGAAGAAGGCGTGGAAGGCCTGGTACACGTTTCCGAAATGGACTGGACCAACAAGAACATCCACCCTTCGAAAGTCGTACAAGTCGGCGACGAAGTGGAAGTTATGGTTCTGGACATCGACGAAGAGCGTCGTCGTATCTCCCTGGGCATCAAGCAGTGCAAATCTAACCCATGGGAAGATTTCTCTGGTCAGTTCAACAAGGGCGATAAAATCTCCGGCACCATCAAGTCGATCACCGATTTCGGTATCTTCATTGGTCTGGACGGCGGCATCGACGGCCTGGTTCACCTGTCCGACATCTCCTGGAACGAAGTGGGCGAAGAAGCTGTTCGTCGTTTCAAGAAGGGCGACGAGCTGGACACCGTTATCCTGTCGGTTGACCCAGAGCGCGAGCGTATCTCCCTGGGTATCAAGCAACTGGAAAGCGACCCGTTCTCTGAATACGTTCAGGACAACGACAAAGGCGCAATCGTTAAAGGCATCGTGAAGGAAGTTGACGCTAAAGGCGCCATCATCACTCTGGCCGACGATATCGAAGCGACTCTTAAAGCCTCCGAAATCAGCCGTGACCGCGTTGAAGACGCGCGTAACGTTCTGAAAGAAGGCCAGGAAGTAGAAGCCAAGATCATCAGCGTTGACCGCAAGAGCCGTGTAATCCAGCTCTCCATCAAGTCGAAAGACGATGCTGAAGAGAAAGAAGCCATCCAGAGCTTGAAAGACAAGCCTTCGGATAGCATCGCTGCTGGTCCTACCACTCTGGGCGACCTGTTGCGTGCACAAATGGAAAAACAGAACTAAGTTCTGTCAGACCATAAAAAGGGCGACTTCGGTCGCCCTTTTTTGTGTCTGAAATTCGTTGAATCAACAACCTAGAACCAAGGCATACAGCTCAGTGTCAGAACTCACTATAGTCTTAAGAAAAATGCGGTTCTTGTGTTGTTGTTTCAGTAAGGATTTGAATGAACAGGCTTATCGTAATACTTGCAATGATAGTGCTCGCCGGTTGCTCCTCCACCAGCGCTAAAACCCACGCCAAGCGCGGCGTCAGCGGCATTGAGATCGATTGCTCGGGCCTTGGCAATCGCTGGGAGAAGTGCGAGAGGCGCGCTGCCCGTGAGTGCAAGATGCAGGGCTATAAGGTGATCACCAGGTCCAGCGACGCAAAGGACGAAGAGGGTGACTATCTATTCGGTTGGAACCCTGCCGGCGCTGTAACCCGCACTATGCTGGTCATCTGTAATTGAGGTCGGAATACGCCTATAGCCGGTTGCCACCTATCCTGCGGATAAGTTGTTCGGTGGGCTGTTCAAATTCATCAAGTCATGCTAAAACCTTCGAAGCGCTTTTCCTAGCTGCTTGAAAAAGAAGGGAAAAATATGACGAAGTCGGAGTTGATCGAACGAATTGTCACCCATCAAGGGCTGCTCTCATCCAAGGATGTCGAGCTGGCTATCAAGACCATGCTTGAGCAAATGTCCCAGTGCCTGGCGACCGGGGATCGGATTGAGATCCGTGGGTTTGGGAGCTTTTCGCTTCACTATCGCGCACCGCGTGTGGGCCGTAATCCAAAAACCGGCCAGTCCGTCAGCCTCGACGGTAAGTTCGTACCTCACTTCAAGCCGGGCAAGGAATTGCGCGATCGGGTGAACGAAGAAGAGGAAGAAGGCGTCTGAGTGTTTTTGGGGTAGGAGAAGGTTATGCGCGGAGTTAAACGCGTTGTTGTGGTGCTGGCGGTGCTGGTGGTTTCGCTAGTGGTGTTGGCGTTTGTGCTGGAGAATCAGCAGGGCGTGTCTCTCTCGTTCCTAGGGATGGCGACTGGGCCGCTGCCGGTGTCGGTATTTGTGATCGTGGCGTTGATTCTCGGTATGCTGATAGGGCCGTTGTTAGGTGTGCTGGTGCGCACTAGGCGTCATGGGTCGGTCCCAGCAGGGCGCGCCTAAGGGACTCTCTCTCTTTAAACCGCGTGAGCGCACGTTTAGCAGCCGTTCGTCAGAAAACTGCCTTGATATGGCGCATCGGTTTTGCCTTTGTCCTGTAATGATGCGGTCATCCTCGAGTAGTTCCCATCCCCGGATTCATTGAGTCTAACTCGACAATTCGGAATTTCCTTTGCGCTTTCAGATTTTTCAGACATGGCCTCTGGCGGGTTAACGTGCCTGTTTGGGAAAAATCTGACGGCTCTGTCAAGACTTGTAATATGTCAGAGAGATGGCAAAATGAAATCTGTTCTCGATAACGGGCATTTTGTGTGCTCAAAATTTGGCAGAGACGCTGGGTTTTGGCGGTCATATAACTAAAATAAAAAACACATGAAATAGTCTGCATAACGAGCCCGCAGTTTCTCTTTGAAGGCAGGTTTTTGTTGTGAGTAGTAATTTTCGTACCCCCCCAACTCCCCCTGCGGATGAAATTGACCTATACGCCCTTTTCCTGTCTGTATGGCGGCAGAAGTTTATAGTCTGCACAGTAGCGTTGATCGTGACATTGCTTTCGGGTGTCTATGCCTTCACGATCACTCCTGAATATAAGGTATCTAGTATCCTGCGCCCTGCTGCCATTAATGAACTTGATGCTTTAAATCGATCAAAAATTTATGAACTTTCGCCAAAAGACGCTCTGACTAAAGTTGGTGCTGCTCTGGAATCTTATGACACCCGGCTCAGCTTCTTTCGTGCCAATCAAAACATATTTCAATCATTCGAAAAACCAGGGCGGACGTTGGAGCAAAGCTTTGAAGAGTTTAATCGAAATTCATTCGTAATTGTTTTTCCGGATTCAAATAAGAAAGATATTATAAGTTCTTATATAAAAGTTGAAATGAGTTACCCCGAGGGGGTTGATGGGGTGGCTATTCTCAATGGCTTTGTTAATTATGCTATATCAAGTGCGCGTGGTCAGGTAGCCGCAGATCTAGGTGTGATTGTAAGGAACCGTCTAGGCGAATTGGATGGAAGATTGGCTGCCGCACGATCCAGTTATGCCGGGAGAAAGGAGGCAGAAATTGCTTCGCTATCGGAGTCGGACTTCCTGAAAAAAGCTCAGCTTCAAGATGAGCTGAAGGCGCTTAGGGCTGAACTCAAGACCCGTCGGAATGATCGCATAGAACAGCTTGCTGAGGCGATTGGTATCGCCAAGTCTTTGAACATCCTAAGGCCTACGACACGTTCCTCTATGGAGGAGTCTCGGCGTAATACGGCATCGAGTGTCATGCGAACAGAAATTAATAGTCAGCAAACCCCGCTATACTTTATGGGGGTTGAGGCTCTGGAGGCAGAACGGCAAGTGCTGTTGCGACGCAAGTCCGATGACTTCAGCGAAGGGCGTGTTGCTCAGATTGCCAGAGAGCTTCAATTGCTTCAGTTCAATCGCCAAATTGAAATGCTAAACAGCCGTCAGAATGAAGATCTTTTTCTCGATGGTGTTGAGCCACTTAGAGCAGAAGTTGCGCGACTGCGGAATCTGAATGTCAACATGGACTTTTTGAAATTGGTGGTTTTAGATAAAGAGGCGTTGGAGCCTTTAGGTCCAGTTTCTCCAAATAAAACCATCATCGTTGCTTCAGGACTTCTTCTCGGAGTGATCCTTGGAGTAATCGCTGCTTTTATTTACACTCTAATTTCGAGGCGTCTTGTCGAAAAAGAATTACAAATTTCGCCTGGCGCAGCAGTTGCTGTTCCGCGGGCGTTCAGCCAAAACTACGAAAAGGTACAATGATGAGCTTGGTACAGGACTTCAAGGGTATTGTGGCTGGGATTGCCTCCTGATCGTTTTGGTCAAGAGCAGATCCAGTGGTCAGTGTTAGCGATTCCGAAAGTCAGCCAGTTTTACATTCATCTCCGGTTGGGCGAAGGGTGGGGCGTTCCCCCACCCTAAGTAGAGCTTGCAGCAGCTGTCGTTTGATGATCGGGACTCAAGCAAATGCTTTGTCCACGGCTTTGAATAGCCGAAGTCATCGTATGGACTAGGTGACTACCTTTAGCTAGTTAAGCGATGATGCCCTTCACAGAGGTCGATACAAACTGAGCGGAACCTCTCTGCTGGAAGGGCTGGCTCCCCAGCACCAAGAGCTGCGGTACTCGCCACGTGTCCTCAGCGACGCGACTACTGGTAAATCGACAGAGGGCAGCGGCAAGGAATTGTTTTGAGCCGACCCACTCATCGCTGCAAAAGAACATTGGTTTTTTGGCATGTGGGGTTTTTCGTGGTCTAATAATAAATATTTCCCTACGATCTGGCATCGTGCTGGCGAATTGACATGAAAGCTGCTTTGAGAGGGATCTAAATGAGTTTGGTAGACTTGGTCGACTTACAAGTTCTAGGCGATGAGCGTGGGCAGCTGGTAGTTTTAGAAGCGCAAAAAAATGTGCCGTTTGACATTAAACGCGTTTATTTTCTGATGGGAACACGCCCAGGGGTATCTCGCGGTTTTCACGCTCATCGAGAGTTACAGCAAGCAGCAATCTGTGTTTCGGGTCAGTGTCGTATGTTGATGAATAATGGCATAACCAGCGAGCAAGTTCTATTGAATAGCTCAAGTAAGGCAATATTTATCGATAAAATGATATGGCATGAAATGCATGATTTTTCATCAGATTGCGTTCTTTTAGTCCTGGCCAGTGATTATTATAATGAGCAGGACTATATTCGAGATTATTCAGAGTTTATAGGTCTTGTAAGTTATGCCGAAAATACATGAGCTTGCAGATGTAAAAAGTAGTGATATAGGCGTGGGTACACGTGTTTGGCAGTTTTGTGTTGTGCTTGAGGGCGCGAAGATTGGTAAAGGTTGCAACCTTTGCGCGCATACGCTAGTTGAAGGAGATGTAGTCATTGGTGATAACGTGACTCTGAAGTCTGGTGTCTTTTTGTGGGATGGCACTCGCATTGAAGATAATGTGTTTATCGGACCTAACGCAACTTTTACTAATGATTCGATGCCTCGTTCGAAAGTTTACCCGGAGAAATTTGTAGGTATTACGGTGAAGGTTGGTGCAAGCATCGGTGCTAATGCAACTATCTTGCCTGGCGTTACTATTGGGCGTTCCGCTATGGTCGGTGCAGGCGCCGTTGTGACGAAAGACGTGCCTGATTTCTCCGTGGTAGTCGGTAATCCAGCTAAAATAATTCGGTATCTAACGGTATGATCAAGTTTCTAGATCTGAAAACAATTAATCACGATATGCGGAGTGAGTTACTGGAGGCATGCGCCCGCGTAATTGACTCTGGCTGGTATATCGGTGGGGTTGAGTTGCAACGCTTTGAGCAAGAGTTCGCGGAATATTGCGGCGTTAAATTTTGTGTTGGAGTAGCTAACGGTTTAGACGCATTAAGCCTGACGTTACGGGCCTGGAAAGAACTGGGTCGCCTTAGGGATGGTGATGAAGTAATTGTTCCGGCAAACACTTACATAGCAAGTGTTCTCGCTATTACTGAAAACGGTCTCGTCCCAGTTTTGGTTGAACCAGACCCTGCGACATACAATTTAAATGTAAGCAATATTGAGAGCGCGATTACCCTGAGAACAAAGGTTTTGCTACCTGTACATCTTTATGGGTTACTTACGGATATGCCAGCTTTGCTTACGGTCGCAAAGAAACATGGGTTATTGGTGCTTGAGGATTCCGCGCAATCTCACGGGGCAACTCACCAGGGGAAGAAGGCGGGGGCTTGGGGGGATGCTTCAGGTTTTAGTTTTTACCCAGGAAAAAACTTAGGAGCCCTTGGAGATGCAGGGGCCATTACAACGAACGATGAAGAACTGGTTCAAGTGTTGCGTGCTCTTCGTAATTACGGATCTCATGAAAAATATCAGAATATATATCGAGGGGTAAATAGTCGTTTAGATGAACTACAGGCAGCGGTGCTGTCTGTGAAGCTAAAATATCTGGATGCGCAGACAGCACGGAGACGTGAGATTGTAGACGTATATTTACAAGGTATCAAAAACCCAAACCTAATTTTACCATTGCCAGTAGATAAATGCGTGCAGGAATTTGCAGAGCACGTCTGGCATTTATTCGTCATTCGAACCGCCCATCGCGATGAACTACAAAAACATCTTCAAGATAACGGAGTTCAAACACTCATTCATTACCCAGTACCGATTCATAAGCAAAAAGCATATACCCATATGTCAGGATTATCATTGCCCATTACAGAGTTGATCCATGATGAAGTTTTGAGCCTTCCACTTGGCCCTACTTTAACCTTGGAAGAGGCGTGGAAAGTTGTGTCGGCCTGTAACAGCTTTCGGGTCGGCAGCATCTAATGACATTAATACGCACAGGCTTGTTGAATAGCATTGCCGTTGCTATAAAAATGCTGACACTTTTGGGGGTCAACAAGGTTCTTGCTATCTATGTTGGCCCAGGTGGATATGCAGCGCTTGGGCAATTTCAGAACGCTATCCAAATGATCACGACATTTGCAAGTGGTGCAGTTAATACTGGCGTCACAAAATATACTGCGGAGTATGTCGGGGATCACATATCGCAGCGCAAAGTATGGGGGACCGCAGGGACAATAGCGCTAATAGGGTCTTTGCTGAGCGCGTTTATCATAATTTTTTGTAACAAAACACTGTCGAGTTGGTTTTTGAGCAGCGAGGGGTATGGCGGAGTATTCATATGCTTTGCGGTCTCGCTTGTGTTTTTTTCGTTTAACGCACTATTGTTGGCTGTCCTAAATGGGCGGAAAGAAATAGCAACCTATGTGCTCGCTAATATAGCTGGAAGTATTTTTTCACTTGTAATCACCGCATTCATGGCTATGAACTTTGGCCTATATGGAGCTTTGATTGCCCTTGCAGTTTATCAATCTTTTGCTTTCGTTGTTACGCTGGCGCTGTGCTATAGAGCTCCTTGGTTTAGAGTTTCATATTTCTTCTCCGGTATTGACGCTGCCGTTGCCCTAAACTTGAGTAAATATGCGTTGATGGCGTTTACGTCGGCGGCCTGTGTTCCCGTAAGCCATATACTGGTTCGTGATTACCTTGGCGAAACGTTTGGTTTGCAGGCGGCTGGTTATTGGGAGGCAATGTGGCGTTTAAGTGCTGCGTACTTAATGCTCGTGACAACCACATTGAGTGTGTATTACCTGCCCCGGTTGTCTGAGCTTAAAGGCGCAAATGAAATCAGGAGTGAAATAGTACAAGGGTATCGAGTCATTTTGCCAATTGCTATTGTTAGTGCATTGATTATTTACCTGATGAGAGACTTTATCATTGTTACATTGTTCACCGGGGATTTTTCACCTATGCGTGAACTGTTTGCCTGGCAAATGCTTGGCGATACCTTGAAGATAGGGGGGTGGGTTTTGGCTTATCTTATGTTGGGTAAAGCCATGATGAAACTATTTATTTGCTCGGAAGTGATTTTTGCAGCTGGTTTTGTAGCATTTACATGGGGCTTTACCAAGATATATGGATTTCAAGGGGTCGCAATAGCACATGCTGTGAACTACTTTCTTTATTGGCTGGTTATGGCTTTTTTTATATGGCGTAAATTAGTTGATCGACAGGGTTTTACGGAAAATAAAAATTAGCTACTAGTCTAGTTCAAAATATTTTAAAAAGCGTCGGAGTAAAGCGTTGTGGTGAAGACGACAGTATTGATTTTAACTCAGGGGCGTTTTGGTGGGACGGATTTTCTTCTTGCGCGCCTCAGTAGTTGGTTGAAATTAAACCATTGCTACGTTGATATCATCACGCCGGCTGAAAGGCCGGGTCTGAAGGAATACGATATTGTATTTCTTCCAACCTCCGAGGTCAGCCGGCTTTGGCTTTTTTCAGTATCATCTGTAAAGTTTAAGCATGTCTGCATATGGTGTATGGGGTATGCAGCATTTCGCGGCGCATACGTGTCCATTGCTGATGAGGAGTACTCCCAGCACATTACCTCCAACAACCTCAAAGCCAAAGTCATAAGGGCGCTGAAGGCAAGATCCCAGCGCGGGTTAGCTACGTTTCTTAATAGCAAATCTATAGCTTTTACTGACGAGGTTGGGGCGTTTGCTGATATTGGCGGCTTGAGTTTTGATCAGAAGTTAGAAGATTTGATTTGCCCGATTGTCATAGATAAAAGTCCTTCTGAATATTTTGAATATAGCGCTCCAACGAATATTCTTCGGCTAGGGTGGGTTGGTCGCGTTGATATGGATTTCAAATTCTATGCTTTGGAGCGAGTCATACTTGATATTCGTGCGCTTCAAGAAGAGATATTAAAGCGCTACGGAAAAATTGTTTTTTATATCGTCGGAAATGGTGATGCTATTGAGGCTTTGAAGGAGCTCGTTTCTACTGATTTAAGTATTGAATATCACCTTATTCCCTTCATTGATAAAGCAAAGCTCAGTGGATTTATTAGAGAAAATATCGACTTGATGTTTGCGATGGGAACGTCGTCATTAGAATCGGCCAAAAATAAAATTCCCACTATAGTAGTTCCTCCTAGAGCTCGCAGAGATGATTTACAGATGCCTTCATATAGGTGGGTTTCAGAGTCTAAAGGTTACTCTCTGGGAGAACTTAGTTACGCAGGAATCAGGCCGGTACAACCATCAAGTCAGATGAATATTTTACTCGATAAATTTATTAACAGCGCCAGTGAGCTTTCAGATGCTGCCTACGAATATTCGAAGTTTTTTGATGCTGAACTAGTATTTGAAAAACTAGATGTCGTGGCGAGAAAAAGTCTGCCCTCGTATATGTTATATGTAAAGTCTTTTGAGCTTTTTATGCTTAAAAAAATCAAGGCGGCCACCAAGATTATTTTGAGGCGGGCTTAATGATTATTGTCAAGCGGAATGAACTCGCATTTGGTTTTCTTTTGCTGTTCAATTTTATACTGACTGTCTTGGTGGCTCTGTCGATAAGTGAGGAGACTGGTGGTGTCGAGGCTTTCCTATTTAATATATTTTTGGTTTCTACTACTGCTCTTTTGGTTTTTTTCTGTTTTCAGGGGGCTTACAAGAACCCTTTAAATATTACATCGCTGGTATCGATTTCGATATTTTTTTTCATGTGGGCACGTCCGTTTTTGACATTAATTTTTGATAAAGACATTGTTGAAGCGGGAATAGTGCTGGGCGAAAGCTCAGTTCGAAAATCTGTCGTTATCCTGGCGATGGGATGTATATTTATATTTTCAGGCCACTTCTTTAGCTCAAGGCTTACTTCAAGGCTATCCAGGGCATTGGTAGAATTTCCGGTGTTTACTTTGTCTCGCCTCACAAGTGGTTTTATAATTTTTCTTGCGTCGTGCAGTGGTATGTACTTTTTGGGCAAGTCTTATGTTTTAGCTAGCAAGTATATGGTCGGCGATTATTTCGCAGCATTGGAAAATCCTGAGTTTCATGCGCACATATTAACATTTTTTATTGCGAAAAATATTTTGTTGTTGTGGGGTATTTTTGGAAAAAACTCTAATCGACTTTTAATTATTTCGTTCATATGGGTATTTTTTGCAGTAGGCTTTTTAATGATCGGCCTTCGCGGCTATTTTTTTGTCTATTTATTTTTGTTTGTTTTTGTATACGGGTTGGAGCGGCGGATCAATTACATATTTCTAGTGGCGTTAGGGCTGGGCTCATTGATTTTTGCGAATATATTGCTCGAGTATAGATTGGGTTTTGAGGTCGCTACTGGAGTGGTAGATAAGATATCTCAAACATTGCATGGGCAAGGTGCTTCTTTCGAGGTTTTATATGGCGCTGTTAATTTTGGTAACGCGGTGCGTGAATGTTTGAACTCGACGAATGAAGCTTTTGGTGTCTGTGTTGATCAGGCTCGTCATATAAACTTTGTCAGTGGTGGTTTTTCTACAAGTTTCTTTGCTGAAGCCTACTATCAGGGATGGTTTTTTTATATATTTTGGTGTCTTCTTTTTGGATGTTTGGTGCGTACGTTAGATGGAGCGGTTGCTTTTTATAAAGACAATAGATCTGCCTGTGGGAACCATGGCGGCGTTATTTTTTTGATTCTCTCGGTCTTACCAAATCTCGTGTATTTTTCGCGCTCAAGCATGTATGAGTTTTTATTTAAGTTCTTGCAAGTTTCAATGGTGCTGATGGTCATGGCTATAGTAATGACTTATATAAAAAGATATCGTAGGGTTTTCAAATGAATATGCATGTTAGCGTTATGCTCCAAGGCGGATTGGGAAATCAACTGTTTCAGCTGGCGTGGGCCAGGTACATCGAGTCTGTGTCTAGTTCTAAGGTTGCGTGTAATAGTAAGAGACTGCTCAGTAAGGGGATTCATGGAGGTATCCGTCTGTCGGATCTGATTGATTTTGATCATGATCAGTCATCGGAAAGTTGTATTTTTTTTGAGGATAATATTTTTGCAAAGGTTATTCGACTCATAATTAGAAAGTTGAATATTAGACGATTAGGTGATCATCTTTTTTATGATTACGATGCGGATACCAACTTTGATCAAGCCTGCCAGGCGATAAATTCGAAATTTCATTTTGGTTACTTTCAGTATGTCCAAAGCGCTCTTTATTTCAGGGATGAGCTGAAGTCGCTGATTCTTCAGAAAAATTCTGTATTGTTGGCAAAGGGCAGAGAGCTCTACTCCGGCAGCGTTGGTGTTCATGTTCGTCGAGGCGATTTTTTACTATCAACAGATCCTCGTCATAAAGTCATGGGCGAGGATTATTATTTAAAAGCAATCAAGAGTTTCAAAGGTCGTCGTTTCGTGATATTCACGGATGATAGGGAGTGGTGTAAAGAGGTCTTCAAGGGACAAGATTTTGAAATCTGTGGGCTTCTTGGAAATGAAGTGAAGCCTGCGATCGCGGATTTTTTGAGCTTGATTTGTTGTAAAGATTATATAGTAGGCACTAGCACGTTCGCTTGGTGGGCTGCATTTTTAAGTCTCAGCAACAACCCGGTTGTTTACTTGCCTCGCGTGAATCTCCCATTCCAGAGCGAAATGAGTAATCAGCTGATTGGCTGGAGTTATATTTTGAGTGAGTAACGCCCGTAAGGTATGCTTTGCTGAGTGATTGCCAAGTCATGAGAGTCAGAACTCTGGCTTGAAAATCGCCGGTATACTCGCATAATGGGTAACTCGTAGTCTCTGCCTCAATTTTGTACGTTCAAAAAAATGTGCTGATGAGTGACAATGGGCATTTGCCCTATTGCTTCCCAACTCGCCATGCCGTTCGGGTTCGTATGTGGTGTCATTACGCCTTCTGGTAGGCAATCAAAGGACGATATCAATGTTTGTTCCAATTATTATGGCAGGTGGTTCGGGGACTCGCTTGTGGCCATTGTCTCGTCAGCTTCACCCAAAACAGTTTCTTCCGCTGGTAGACACCCAATTTTCGATGCTGCAAGCCACAATTCATCGCTTGGAAGGTTTGACTCATGCCTCACCGCAGTTGATTTGCAATGAGGAGCATCGGTTTTTAGCTGCGGAGCAGTTACGCCAGCTTGGTCTTGAAGATATCAATATTCTGTTGGAACCAATGGGCCGTAATACGGCTCCCGCCATTGCCTTGGCGGCTCTTCAAGCGACCGCCGGAGGCGATGACCCTCTGTTGTTGGTGTTGGCTGCGGATCATCTGATTCAGGATACCGAAGCCTTCCAAGACGCAATACGTATTGCGGCGGAACTTGCAGGGGCGGGTAAACTCGTTTCCTTTGGTATCACGCCCACAAGGCCAGAAACAGGTTACGGTTATCTGCGGCAGGGTGCTTCAGTCGGAAAAGGAGGGTTTGAAGTTACACGCTTTGTTGAGAAGCCAGATACCGAGACTGCGCAGCTTTACCTTGCTGGCGGCGATTATTTCTGGAATAGCGGAATGTTCATGTTTAGGGCAAGTCGTTACTTGGAGGAGCTACAGACCTTTGAGCCCGAAATTGTCTCCTGTTGTCGCGAGGCGTTGGCCAAAGGGCAACAGGACATGCATTTCACTCGGGTCGACCGGGATGCATTTTTGCGGTGCCCTGATAACTCGATCGACTACGCTGTGATGGAGAAAACCCTTCAAGCTGTCATGGTGCCACTTGATGCCAATTGGAGTGATATTGGTTCGTGGACCGCGTTGTGGGAGGCGGGTAGCCGTTCCGAAGATGGAAACTTGCTAGAAGGTGATGTGATTTCGATAGATACGTCAAATAGTTACGTCTATTCAGAGAGTCGTCTGGTTTCTACGGTTGGCGTCAATGATCTGATTGTCGTTGAAACCAAGGACGCTGTACTTGTAGCTCACAAGGATCATGTTCAGGACGTAAAAAGAGTAGTTGAGAAACTAAAGGCAGATGCAAGGAGAGAGCATATATCACATCGTGAGGTTTACAGGCCTTGGGGTATGTACGATGCTATTGATAGTGGGCAGCGCTACCAAGTTAAAAGAATTACAGTGAAGCCAGGACATAAGCTGTCTGTACAAATGCACCACCATCGCGCTGAACATTGGATTGTCGTTAGTGGCACTGCAAAAGTTACTAACGGGGAAAAAACCTATCTTGTCACTGAAAACCAATCTACCTATATCCCAATAGGCGGGGTCCACGCGCTCGAAAATCCAGGTGTAATACCGCTAGAGCTTATTGAAGTGCAGTCAGGCTCTTACCTGGGGGAGGATGACATTATCCGATTTTCAGATAATTATGGGCGTAGCTGAAATGGTTGAGGTAGAGGATGCTCAGACGCCGTTTTTCAGTGTACTCATGTGTTGTAATCGTGATGATGGTTATCTTAATCAGGCCATTGAAAGTGTTCTAGCACAAAATTTCAGTTCGTTTGAGTTTATAATCGTTTTGAATCGTTGTACTGATGAGTTATATGATTCGGTAGCCGCAATAAAAGACCCGAGAATTGTGTTGTTTCGAACAGAAATAGGCCAGTTATCCTTCAATCTTAACTTTGGCGTCAACAGTGCGATTGGAACTTATATCGTCAGATTTGACAGTGATGACATTTGTCATGTTGATAGGCTTGCGGAATCTTACAAGATTATTCAAAAAGACTTGGATACGGACATCGTTGCTGGATCTTGTCGGGTCATTGATGCTTTGGGTAATGTGGTCGGTGTTCGAGTTCTAAGGGAGGAGGATTGGCGTTCTAAAATCACGTACTCGAACCCTTTTATCCATCCAGCAATGGTAATTAGGAGAGATCTGATCCTATCTGCAAGAGGATATCTGGGTGGTTTTCAGAGCGAGGACTATGATCTTTGGATCAGGTTGGCCAAGCGTGCAGATGTAAAGTGTGTATTTACATCGTTTCCAATGATTGATTACAGAATTTCAGATTTCCAATCAAAAGGAAGCCGTCAAGCCTATGCGGAGGTTGCTTCATATTTTTTTAGAGAATTCCTGATTGAGCCTGGTTTTAAAAAGCTCGTGAGTGTGTTTTTTTCCGTGTTTAAAGTTTTTTTTAAGTCAAAAAAATAGTTTTTGGTGTGAGGTGAAATTTTGAAAACGGTTTTGGTTACTGGAGGGGCAGGTTATATCGGTTCTCATGCACTTGTGGAATGTCTTCAGGCGGGCTATAGAGTGGTGGTCCTAGATGACCTCAGTAATAGCTCCAGCGAAGTACTGGTTCGAATTAAAAATATCACCGGTGTTAGTCCTGTATTTTTTAATGGAAGTGTTTGTGATGCTCAATTGCTCACAATAATATTTAACACCTATTTAATTGATTTTGTAATTCATTTTGCAGGCGTCAAAGCGGTCGGTGAAAGTGTTGAAAAGCCTTTAAAGTACTATAATAATAATGTGCTCGGGTCCATTGTTCTATTTCAGATTATGGCCAGAATGAGTGTTTATAAGTTGGTGTTCAGCTCTTCTGCTACAGTGTATGGTAATTCTCTTGAGATGCCGCTCCGCGAAGATTCACGTACTGCGTCCCCCACCAACCCGTATGGGCATTCCAAATTGATGGTTGAGCAAATTTTGTTTGATTTAGCTCATGCTGATTCCCGATGGTCTATTGCTGTTTTGCGTTACTTTAATCCCGTTGGTGCTCATACAAGTGGCCTGATAGGGGAGCATCCCAAGGGGGCCCCTAACAATTTGTTTCCTTACATTAGCCAGGTGGCTGTGGGGCTAAGGCCCTCTGTGAGTGTGTTTGGCAATGATTATCCTACTTCTGATGGCACTGGTATTAGGGACTACATCCATGTAGTGGACTTAGCCAAGGGGCACTTGGCTGCATTGAGCTATCTTGATTCACACAACGGTTGCTTTTTATGGAACTTGGGTACAGGGAGAGGTTATTCGGTTCTTGAAGTAATCAAGGCTTTTTCCACGGTTAGCCAAGTGAACATACCGTTTGAGTACCTCGGACGTAGGCCTGGTGATTTGTCTGCTTGTTGGTCTGATCCCTCTAAAGCAAAGAGGGACCTGGGTTGGGCCGCAACTCTGGATTTGAAGGCGATGGTTGAAGATTCCTGGCGTTGGCAATCCCGAAATCCTCATGGTTATGATGTGGAGGAAGAAGGGTGAGAATCTTATATGTGATTACCCGTTCCGACGTTATCGGAGGGGCGAGCGTTCATCTTCTTGATCTCGCCAGCGGAGTCCAAGAGGCAGGGCATGAAGTGATTATAGTTGTAGGCGGCGAGGGTGTCTTTATCGAGCGCGCTAAAGATCGGGGGCTTGCATGTGTTTCCGCGAATCATTTGGTCCGTCCCTTGAGCGTTATCAACGATTTTCGCTGCTATTTGGAACTAAAGCGCATCGTGTCGGCCTGGAAACCGGATTTGATTCACGCGCACTCATCGAAAGCCGGAATAATAGGGCGATTGGTTGCAAAAAAGTTGTCCGTTCCATGTTTATTCACCGCGCATGGTTGGGCTTTTACCGAAGGCGTATCAGCGTCTCGGCGGTTTTTATACCGCTGGATTGAACGCGCTGTCGCCAATCTTGCGAATAAAATTATTACTGTCTCTGATTATGATCGCTTGTTGGCGCTGAGGTCGGGCGTGGGAAGTGCGGATCTCATTGTCACCATTCATAATGGAATGCCTTCCGTAGAGGACAGTTCTGCTACAAAAGTCGCATCCGAAATAACTCGGCTTATAATGGTTGCAAGGTTCGATGCGCCCAAAGATCATGCTTTTCTGGTTCGTGCCCTGGCCTCATTGACTCGTAATGATTGGGCTATGGAGTTTGTCGGGGATGGGCCCACTATGTCAAAAGTAAAGCAGCTCGTTGCCGAACTCGACTTGGCAGATAAAATTTTCTTCCCGGGCGCTTGTTCTGATGTATCCGAACGGCTGTCCAGATCTGACGTCTTTTGCCTTATATCAAATTGGGAAGGACTACCGTTGACTGTACTGGAAGCTATGCGTTCTGGACTACCGGTCATCGCATCGGGGGTTGGCGGTGTTCCAGAGGCAGTAAAGCAGCAGGAGACAGGGATTTTGGTCGCTAAGCACGATCATGAGGGATTGGTATACGCGTTAGATGCGTTAATTGGCTCGCGGGAGTTGCGCTCAAAGATGGGAATTTTGGGTAAATCAAGGTTTTCTAGTGACTTCACTTTTGAGCTAATGTTGCAGCGAACAATTACCGTTTATTCAGAAGTGGTAAAGGTGTGATATGCGTGTTCTTGTAACGGGAGCTACCGGATTCGTCGGCCGTGCTTTGATTCATGCATGTACAGATTCTGATGACATTGATGTATTGGCGGCAGTGCGTCATCCTCAGGGGGCCACTGAGCGAAACGTTGACGTAGTAGTTGTTGGCGATATCTCCGGACAGGTTAATTGGGCACCTGCGCTTGAGGGGGTGGATGTGGTTGTCCATCTGGCTGGCCGTGCTCATGTCATGGGCGAGTTACCCGCAAACGCACTGGATAAGTTCAGAGCAGTCAATGTTGCAGGAACCAGCGCGATTGCTAGACAGGCACTTGAAGCGGGGGTGAAGCGCTTCATCCTTATTAGTTCAATTGGGGTCAATGGCGCGCGAACGATGAATACGCCTTTTGTCGAAAGTTCTATTCCCTTACCGCATGCAGACTATGCCGTTTCCAAGCTCGAGGCCGAGGAGGCATTACGTCAGGTTGCCGAAGGCTCGACAATGGAGTGGGTCATCGTTCGTCCGCCACTCGTCTACGGGGCTGAGGCTCCTGGGAACTTTGGGCGGCTGCTCAAATTGGTATCATCCGGTTTTCCTTTGCCTTTTGCTTGGGTGGAAAACTCCAGAAGCATGATAGCGTTAGAAAATTTGGTGCATTTTTTGCGTCAATGCATCACTCATCCATCCGCCGCTAATCAGCTATTTCTGGTTTCTGACGGTATTTTTCTGTCTACTCCGGAGATAATTGTCCACCTAGCCCTCGGGATGGGCGTGAAAACCCGTTTGCTACCCTGTCCGCCAGCCCTGATGCGATGGGGGGCGAGTTTGATAGGCAGACAGGGTATGTATACACAGTTATGTGAGTCTCTCACGATTGACTCGAGCAAAGCCAGATCGCTCCTTGAATGGACACCACCGCTGTCTCCCGAGCTTGCATTACAAAAATGTGGTCGCGAGTTCCTAACATTAAGATCATGATGCCAACTATTAATCCGTAGCCTCAAGGACGTGTCTTTTTTATGAGTATGTGGCTTTTATATCCTGCTATTGTCATTTTGTCCGCTTTGCTGACGGGGGGTATTCGTCGATACGCGATTAGTCGTAGCCTCATCGATGTGCCTAACGCGCGCAGTTCTCACTCGGTTCCTACGGCTAGAGGCGGCGGTGTTGCGATCGTCCTGATTTTTTTGCTGTTCTTACCATTCTTTGGTGTTACCGGGGAATCGGAATGGTCCTTGATTTGGTCGATAATCGGGGCTGGTACAGGCGTCGCTGTACTCGGTTTTCTTGACGATCATGGTCATATCGCTGCTCGGTGGCGCTTGCTCGGTCATTTTCTGTGCGCCGCCTGGGCATTGTGTTGGCTGGGGGGCCTCCCACCGATTGGGTACTGGGGAGGAGTTATTGATCTTCAGTGGTTCGGCGTAATTGTGGCTGCCTTCTATCTTGTATGGTTGTTGAATCTATATAACTTTATGGATGGTATAGACGGACTCGCGAGCGTTGAGGCTATCTGTACTTGTGTTGGGGTTTGCGTTATCTACTGGCTAACAGGCTTTCCCGGTTTAATTGGGCCACCCTTGCTCTTGGCAATGGCTGTCGCTGGATTCCTCATATGGAATTTCCCACCGGCGCGCATTTTTATGGGTGATGCGGGTAGTGGGTTTCTCGGTCTAATGATGGGGGTTCTCTCGCTTTATGCTGCTTGGAAAAGTCCGACTTTTCTTTGGGTATGGTTGGTTCTTTTAGGTGTTTTTATAGTCGATGCGACGTTCACTCTATGTTCTCGATTTTTGCAAGGGCGCCGGGTGTATGAGGCTCATCGAAGTCATGCTTATCAGCATGCGGCACGTAAACTTGGTAACCATCTTTCGGTGACAGGGGCTGTTGCTGCTATCAACACGCTTTGGTTGTTTCCGATAGCTATCTGCATTGCTGTTTTTGAACTAAATAGTCTTCTGGGCGTGATTATTGCTTATGTGCCTTTGGTCATCCTGGTCTATAAATGTCGTGCAGGTAAAGATGGTTAAGTTTTGTGGTCGAGATATATTACTTTAAAATAACCGTCATTAGGTCGGTTAAAATGCAATTAATGACCTGTGGCATTAGCGACAGGAGCTTCGTAAGGTGCTGTAAATTATGGACAAAATGAGAGCATTTTTGCTGAGTTTACCGCGTAGGCAAAAGCGCATCCTCCAAGTCGCTGCTGATATTTTGCTGGTTTGGTTCGCGCTATGGATGGCTTTTCTGGTGCGTTTGGGTTTGGACGAGCTGGTTAACCCGTTTACCACGCATTTTTGGTTGTTTCTGACCGCACCCATCGTGGCAATTCCGCTTTTTATACGCTTTGGAATGTACCGTGCAGTAATGCGCTATTTTGGCAATGATGCACTTATTGCGATTATTAAAGCTGTCAGTTTGTCGTCGTTAATTCTGGGGGTTGTTGTCTACTGGTATAGTAATCACCAAAATGTAGTTCCTCGTTCAATCATTTTTAACTATTGGTGGCTCAGTTTGATCCTGGTTGGTGGACTGCGACTGGCAATGCGTCAATACTTTCTTGGTGATTGGTTTGCTGCGGCACAACATGTACCCTTTACCAGCCGTGAGGATGGTTTGCCCAGGGTTGCTATATATGGTGCGGGCGCTGCGGGTAACCAATTAGTTGCAGCGTTGCGTATGGGACGTGTCATGCGTCCGGTTGCTTTCATTGACGACGACTCCAGTATTTCCGATCGAGTGATTTCTGGACTGCAGGTATATAAGCCAAAACATATTCAGCGCATGATTGATGTCACTGGCGCTCAAGAAATCTTGCTTGCAATTCCGTCTTCAAATCGCGCTCGCCGTCGAGAGATTCTGGGCTTTCTTGAAGGCTTTCCTTTGCATGTCCGCAGTGTTCCTGGATTTATGGATCTCGCGAGTGGGCGCGTAAAAGTAGATGACATTCAAGAGGTTGATATTGCGGATTTACTCGGACGAGATGCAGTGCCTGCTCAAAACGAGTTGTTGGAGCACTGTATAAAAGGGAAATCTGTTCTAGTCACTGGTGCAGGCGGTTCGATCGGCTCTGAACTCTGTCGGCAAATACTAAATTCAAATCCAACAACGTTATTGCTGTTCGAGCATAGCGAATTCAATCTTTATAGTATTTTATCAGAGTTAGAGTTGCGAATTGCTAGGGATTCTTTGCCCGTCAGGTTGCTTCCGATTTTGGGTTCAGTGCGTAATGAGAAAAAGCTAATCGACGTCATGAGGGCTTGGCGCGTTGATACAGTTTATCATGCTGCGGCGTACAAACATGTACCCATGGTTGAGCATAATATTGCAGAAGGCGTATTAAATAATGTAATGGGAACGCTTAACACCGCTCAAGCAGCGTTGCAGGTGGGAGTCGCGAACTTCGTCCTGATTTCTACTGACAAAGCTGTTCGACCAACTAATGTTATGGGCAGCACGAAACGATTAGCAGAGTTGACGCTGCAGGCTCTCAGTCAGGAGGTGGCTCCTGTTTTGTTCGGGGAAAAGTCTAATGTTTCGCGAGTTAACAAGACTCGCTTTACGATGGTTCGTTTTGGGAATGTTCTCGGTTCTTCAGGTTCGGTTATCCCATTATTTTATAAGCAAATTAAGTCGGGTGGCCCGCTCACTGTTACTCACCCTAAAATCACGCGCTATTTTATGACCATTCCTGAAGCAGCGCAGCTGGTGATTCAGGCTGGCTCCATGGGGCAAGGGGGCGACGTTTTTGTCTTGGATATGGGGGAACCGGTAAAAATTATCGAACTGGCGGAGAAAATGATTCACCTTTCTGGCTTGAGTGTTCGCTCAGAGAAAAACCCTCATGGAGATATTTCAGTTGAGTTTTCGGGTTTGCGGCCGGGTGAAAAACTCTACGAAGAACTGCTCATTGGTGACAATGTCGTCGCAACGCCACACCCGATGATTATGAGTGCCAACGAAGATTATCTATCCTGGGAGTCTCTCAAAATTAAACTCGCCGAGCTGCTTGTGGCAGTAGATAAAGACGATTACGCTCGTGTCCGCCAACTACTACGTGAAACAGTCAGTGGTTATAGTCCTGATGGGGAAATCGTTGATTGGATCTATCAGCAACGCCGCTTTGAGCCCTGAAGCTCGGAGAGTTGGATTCCAGATAGCCGGTGCGGAAAATCTTACAATTAGTTGCTGTTATTGCCATCATTGTAAGTTTTCCGCACTTTGTGCTTTTAAGCTTTGCAGCTGAATCAGGCTTTAATACTGTTAAGCAGTGGAAAAGCTTCCGAGATCGAATAATGATGATTGCCAACGAATAGGCCAAATTTATCGATATGCTCGGCGTTCTTCAGTTCTCCATGAACTTCGCAGTCGAAATACTTTACAACTTCATTTTTTGCGAAATTTCCAGCTACGATAGGGCGACACTCAAAACCGAGTTCGTTCAGTTTTTCAACAAGTGACTTGCGTGTCAACTTGCTTCCCGGGCGTATCACCAAGCTGAAACCAAACCAACTGGATTCGCCAATCTCTCGTTGAATGATGATTTCCGGGTGGTCTTTCATTGCTGCTTGTAGAAGAGCACCATTCTTACGTCGCTCCTGAATTAGAGTGGGCAGGCGTTTTACCTGCTCCACACCTAGTGCGCCCTCGAGTTCAAGCGGCCGAACATTGTAACCAGGTAAAACGAAGCGAAATGACTCTTCGAACGAATCATCACTCTTATCGCTGCATACTAAGTTTTGCTTAGGCAGGTTTCGAGTCCAGCCATGGGCTCGCAGGGAGAGCAGGATCTGATACAGCTCTTCGTCATCGGTTACGATCAGACCTCCCTCCATCGTCGAAATGTGGTGGCTGAAGAAGGAACTGAAGCTACCCATAATACCGAAGGTGCCAGCTTGTTTTCCGTTGTAAGATGCTCCCATCGACTCGCAGTTATCTTCAATCAGGACAATCTTCTGCTTACCGATGATCTCTTGAATGCGTGCGAAATCATTCGGATTGCCAAGAAGGTTTACGGCCATAATGGCGCGGGTCTTATCGGTGACAGCGAGTTTAAGTTGTTCAAGGTCGTAGTTTAAGGTTTGGAGATCAATGTCAACGAACTTAATCTTCAAGCCGTACTGGTAAAGCGGGTAGTAAGTGGTACTCCACGAAACGGCCGGTACAATGATTTCATCGCCGCGTTGCAATTTTAAGTCGGCGTTTTTAGTGTAAAAAAGAGCGGCAATAATCAAGAGGTTTGCGGACGAGCCAGAATTAACCATTACACAATGTTTACTGCCTACAAACTGCGCAAAGTCTTGTTCAAATGCTTTTACATTTTCGCCCATTGTAAACATGCCGGTGGCTATAACGCGTTGCATTGCGTCGAGTTCTTCTTTTTCCCAAGAAGAAGCGGCTAGCGGAAAATTAATACTCATTGTTGATGCTCCATATAATAGCTGTAGGTCTTTTCAATACCCTCTTGCAGGGTATGGTGCGGCTTCCAACCCCACAGTGTCTGACGCTCGATATTCACGAGTTTGCGCGCCATCCCTACCGGCTTGGTAGTGTCATGTACGAATTGACCGCTGTATCCCATTACTGCAGCTACAGCGTGATAGTACTCATTGATTGAGTGATCCTGCCCAAGACCCACGTTCATGTTCAGGGGCAGGGAATCGAATTTCCGTAATGCCTGCATAATGGCGTCGCTCAAGTCTCCACTATACATGAACTCACGTCGGGCAGTCCCGTCACCCCATATTTCGACATTTGAATCATTGTTTATCTTCGCTGTGTGAATCTTATGTATAATCGCGGGTAGCAGGTGTGAGTGCGCAGGGTCGAACTTGTCAAAACGACCATAAATATTGCAAGGAATCAGAGTCTTGTATTGAAAGCTCGAGTCTTCGCGTGTGATGTAATCGCAAAGGCGTGCTGTAGTAACTTTTGCTAATGCATAGCCTTCATTAGTCGGTTCCAGTTCGCCCTTTAAAATCATTTCTTCGCTGAGAGGCTCGGAATGATTGCGCGGGTACATGCAGGAACTACCTAGGTTTATTAGGCGCTTTACGCCTGCTTGACGGCTAGCCCATACAATGTTTCTGCCCATATCAAGGTTGTCCAGCAGAAACCCCACAGGCTCTCTGATGTTCACTTGGATACCACCCACTTTTCCGGCCGCATGAATGATCAAGTCGGGCTTGGACTCAGATAGATACTTTTGAATTGCGTTGAAATCACGTAAGTCCAGTTCGCTACTACGCGGAGCAAGAACTTCAAAGTCTTCAATGCAGGGGTGCTCGAGGAGATTGCGCCCGACCATCCCGCCGCCGCCCGTCAACAATATTCGCATCTTATTCATCTGGTAGATTGCCAAATAGAGTTATTCGTTGTAGCTGAAGGTTGTGTATCCATGCTTTTTGATCAGCTCATCCCGTTCAGCACTTTTCAGATCCTCACGTACCATTTCCTTGACAAGCTCTTCAAACGTGATTTTCGGAGTCCATCCAAGTTTCTCTTTAGCTTTGGATGCATCCCCCAATAGAGTTTCAACTTCGGTTGGGCGGAAGTAGCGGGGATCCACTGCTACAATGCATTTACCGACTTCGTTGTAGCCTTTTTCATCCTCACCTTCACCTTTCCAAGTGATGGTGATACCTAGTTCTTTGGCTGCAGCGTTTACAAAGTCTCGTACGCTGTATTGCACACCGGTTGCGATTACGAAATCTTCAGGTTTTTCCTGTTGAAGCATCAGCCACTGCATCTCGACATAGTCTTTGGCGTGTCCCCAGTCTCGAAGTGAGTCCATATTGCCCAGATAGAGGCACTCTTGTAGGCCAAGCTTGATGCGGGAGAGTGCGCGGGTGATTTTGCGAGTAACAAAAGTCTCACCGCGAATCGGGCTTTCGTGGTTAAAGAGAATACCGTTGCAAGCGTAGATTCCATAGGCTTCACGGTAATTGACGGTAATCCAGTACGCATAGAGCTTGGCGACCGCGTAAGGGCTACGCGGATAAAACGGGGTGGTTTCTTTCTGGGGAGTTTCTTGAACCAGGCCATAAAGTTCTGAGGTGGAGGCTTGATAGAAGCGAGTTTTTTTCTCGAGGCCAAGAATTCGAATGGCTTCCAGAATTCTCAGGGAGCCGAGTGCGTCAGAGTTTGCGGTGTATTCTGGTTCTTCAAACGAAACGGCAACATGGCTTTGTGCTGCAAGGTTGTAAATTTCATCTGGTTGAACTTTTTGAATGATACGAGTCAAGCTGGATGAGTCAGTCATGTCTCCATGATGGAGGAAAAAAGGGTGACCTTTGTCGTGTACGTCGTGGAACAGGTGATCAATTCGGGCAGTATTAAATAACGAACTGCGTCGCTTTATCCCGTGTACCTCATAACCTTTGCTCAGCAAAAGTTCAGCAAGGTAAGCACCATCTTGTCCTGTGATGCCAGTAATAAGTGCTTTTTTAGTCATGTTCTCTTCCATAATTGTATTTTGGATTTAGTGGCTGGATTTGTCTGAGCTTACTCGATGGTTTCTAGTTCAGACGGTCCGTTTTTTAAACTCGAAGATCTTACAGAGGGCGTACGTAAGTCTATATTTGGTCGATGTAAATTTACTTCGTAATAGTCCCTCCATTACGCGGCGTTTCATCCCATTTCTAATCTAAGATTGTGCGCAGTCATAATCATTGATCTGCTTGGTTAAAAGCTTGGAGAGCTGATATTCGCATGACCTAATTAGCCTCCGGGAAAATAAAAGACTGAGAGTATGTTCAAATCAAGATGTTTACCTGAATTGTCATTAAATGTACGGCCTTGCAAAAGGGACCCTCTATTTTCATACCGCATAGCAAAACCTTATGCATTAGGCTGTTGATAGTGGTCTCGCGAGCTTTCGCGGCGCACCGCTTCGCTGCAGTCAAAGTCAACATAGTACTTTACACCTGACTTCGCGCTTCTGACCAATTTTACCTGATGCGAGGACTGGGAGGTTATTTTTTCAAGTGTTGTAGATGTGCTCATGGTCTCAATGAGCATTGGCGCACGGGCATGCATTTTTCTTGCTCATTAGTCATCTGTTTTTAGCTTCCACATACTCTGTAACTGCGTTATTTTTGACAGCTTTCCTCCATCGCCTACCCTAGAAAAGCAGCTTCGGAAAAGCTGCTCTCTCAACTATGTCATGGAGCGTCACCGATGCAAATCACTTACATCTCGTCCCTTATATTTGCCTTTCTCACAAGCCTCTCCGTCGCCAGCGCAGCAGCACCTGCCAGTAGACCCGAGGCGCAAACGCCGATCTCTGCACAGATGAACAAGGTAGATCAGGCCGCCAAGGTCAACCTCAACGCTGCCGACGCCGAAACCCTGCGCCGCGACCTCTTCGGTATTGGCGTCTCCAAAGCCAAAGCAATCGTTGCCTATCGTGAAAGCAATGGTCCATTCACTGCGGTGGATGAGTTGCTGGAAGTTAAGGGGATCGGCAAGGCTCTGCTGGAAAAGAATCGCGATAGGCTTGTCATCAACTAATCCAATGAGGGGAGGCCGGTCATTGGCCGGCTTTTTCATCTTGTGAAACCTGGGTTTTCAAGCTTCCCCGCACCACACCCATGATGCGCATCGCCATTGCCGAGTCTTGGACACTTCGAGCCAGCACAAGGGCACCCACCAGTGTCGACATCATCACCAGGCTTTGTGCATCACGTTGTCCATCCCCCAGCGCTGTCTCAATCTGCTGAAGCCTTGCGCCGAGCACAGCATCTGTAGTCGCGCTGTGTTGGCCTCTCAGCCCCAACTCGGAAGACATGGTTGGCAATGGGCAGCCTTCAGCCGGCGAGATCAGGTGCCATTCAGACAGGTAACTATCAATGAATGCTTCCAGCGGCCGTTCCTGGCTGAACAGTATCTCGCAATGCGCATCCAGCTCGGCAGCCGCGGCTTGCAGTGCCTTTTCCACCAGTTCGTCCTTGGATTTGAAGTGCGCGTAGAAACCGCCATGGGTCAAGTCCAGGGCTTTCATCAACGGCTGCAGACCGGTCGCGCCGATCCCGTCGCGACGAAAGCGTACCGAGGCTTCCTTGATGATGCGTTGGTGGGTCTTGGCTTTGTGGTCGGATGAGTAACGCATAGGTGGGCCTCAGTGACAGGCTGGCATTTTAACCGACTTGAATCTTTTTACATGCTGACACGTTGGCATGAAAAGTGATTACCTGCCCACTAAGGATTGTTCAACAATCGTGAAGGTAACCATGACACTCAGTTTGTCTCTCGCCGACCAGATTGCCCTGGAGCTCCGCGCCGACATCATCGGCGGGCGATTGCTGCCAGGCATGCCATTAGTCGAAGTGGAACTGGTCAACGCCTACAACGCATCGCGCAATACGATCCGTGAAGCGTTGCACCGCCTTGGGCAAGAAGGGTTGACCCGTTATGTGCGCAATAAAGGCGTGATGGTCCGGCGGGTAGCGCGCGAGGAAGTGCGGGATTTGTTTGTCGTGCGCCGCACCCTGGAGTTGCAGGCCATCGCCCAGAGCGGCCCTCTGACAGAAGATCAATCCAGGCGCATGCAGAACGCCATCGACGCCACCACCCTCGCCCGCGAGCGCGAAGACTGGCGTGCGGTCGCCACCCATAGCCTGGTGTTTCACCAGCACATCGTCGGGTTGATGCGCAGCCCGTTGTTCGATGAGTTTTTTGCCCAGGTCATCGCCCAGCTGCGGCTGGTGTTCTGCGCCGCGCCCGATGAGCGGCGCTTCCAGTCGCCGTGGCTGGAGCGTGATCGTGAGATCTACACGTTATTGGTCCGGCAGGATAAATCGGCGGCGGGGGAGGCGATGAGCCTCTACCTGGATGATTCGGAACGCTTGTCCCTGGCTTTGTTTAACCACCCCTGATCGAGGATCCGCACCATGTACAAAGACTATCCGGCCGCTTATCAGGTCAGTAAAGGTTCGGCGTTGCAGGTCGACACAGCGTTTTACGAGCGCATCCGTGATCGAAAAGACCAGCGCACGCTGATCGAGCAGTTTGAGGTGCCGATTCGTACGGGCAGGGCGTGGAAGGTGCCAGCCGGACATGTGTTCCGTGTGACCACGCCGGTCGGCCCGCAGGTGGGTGATTTCAACGTATGGAATGCCAATGACCCCCGTGAGCGCCTGTGGGCGGCTCGCACCCGGCAGTTGCAGGGCGCCCATGTCAGCACCCATGACCGCTTGTGGTCGAACCTGCCATTCCTGCGGCCTTTGGTGACGATCACCGATGACAGCCTGGCCAGCTACGGCATTGATGAGCACGGCGGGCGGCTGCATGATTTGCTTGGCACACGTTGTGATCCCTATGTGAATCGGATGCTCACCGGTGAGGACTTCCATCACCATTGCCACTCCAACCTGACACGCGCGGTGTTGCCTCACGGTCTGACGGAATTCGACGTGCATGACGTGCTGAATATTTTCCAGTGCACCGGTCTAAATCACGACGACATGTACTTCATGAAGGCCTGCCCCGCGCAGAAGGGCGACTACCTGGAGTTCTTTGCCGAGATTGATTTGCTATGCGCGCTGTCGACGTGCCCCGGTGGGGATTTGTCGCTGCCGATGTGGGGGCCGGATGCGCAGGACCCGCTGACGGTATGCCGTCCGTTGGGGGTTGAGATCTACACGTTGGAGGATGCGTTGCTCAATGGCTGGAGCCAGCCGGAACGTGCTGCCTACAAGGGGCAGCACGGGTTGCATATTGCCAAGGCGGATTGGGAGTAGCCCAAGGCTCAGCGATCCTGCGCATCCTTGGCATCCGCCTGGGCGTTGCGCTCGGCCACGCGCTTGCGTTGTTCGTCGGTGAGTTCCACTTTGTTGGCGCTGTCACGCAGCATCATCAGTCCACCGACGATCGACCCGATCGCAACTACCATAATCAACCACGCATACCACGGCATAAGGCTCTCCTTGAGGCAGATTGCCGCGGGAGAGTTTTCCCACGGTAATGACTGCTTTGAGTGACGGGCTTTCTTACTAGTTCAGTGTAGGCCCGTTCTGCCTCGCAGTAGATCAGAGCCCGGTCAACATCGCATCCGCCGGTGCATCGGCACGGTCTTGCGCAGTCATCTGGAAGTAGGCGAACCCCACCACCATAAAGCCCAGGAAGATCAGCCCGATCAGCGCGTTGAACCAAGCCATGGCCACCAGGCACACCACCGCCAGCACCAGGGCAATGCCCGGCACGATGGGGTAACCCGGCGCACGGAAGGTGCGTTCCAGCAGCGGTTCGGTCCTGCGCAGTTTGAACAGGCTGAGCATGCTCATGATGTACATCACGATGGCGCCGAATACCGCCATGGTGATCATCGCTGCGGTCAGTGTCATACCGCCGAGGTTGATCAGGCCGTCGCTGTAGATCGCCGCGATGCCGACCACGCCGCCGGCGATGATTGCGCGATGGGGTGTCTGAAAACGCGACAGTTTGGCGAGGAAAGACGGCAGGTAACCGGCGCGGGCCAGGGCGAAGAACTGGCGCGAGTAGCCGAGGATGATGCCGTGGAAACTGGCCACCAAGCCGAACAAGCCAATCCACACCAGCATGTGCAACCAGCCGGAGCTGTCGCCGACCACGGTTTTCATGGCTTGTGGCAGTGGGTCGTTGATGTTGGACAGGGTGCGCCAGTCACCCACGCCGCCGGCAAAGAACATCACGCCCATGGCCAGGATCACCAGGGTCAGGATGCCGCTGATGTAGGCCTTTGGAATGGTGCGCTTGGGGTCTTTGGCTTCTTCGGCGGCCATGGCGGCGCCTTCGATGGCGAGGAAGAACCAGATGGCGAAGGGAATTGCGGCAAACATGCCGGCAATCGCCGGTGCGCCAAAAGTATCGGAACCGGCCCAGCCATTCAGGGCAAAGTTACTGAAGCTGAAGGCGGGCGCCACTACGCCCATGAACACCAGCAATTCAGCGACGGCGAGCACGCACACCACCAGTTCGAAGGTGGCGGCGAGCTTAACGCCGAGGATGTTCAGGCCCATGAACACGACGTACGCACCGACGGCCGCGTGTTTGGGGTCCAGCGCCGGGAACTGCACATTCAGATAGGCGCCGATGGCCAAGGCGATGGCAGGCGGCGCAAAGACGAATTCGATCAAGGTCGCGAGCCCCGCGATCAAGCCGCCTTTCTCTCCAAAGGCACGACGGCTGTAGGCAAACGGCCCACCCGCATGAGGAATGGCGGTGGTCAGTTCGGTGAAGCTGAAGATAAAACAGGTGTACATCGCGGCAACCATCAATGAGGTCACCAGGAAGCCCAGGGTGCCGGCGACGCCCCAGCCATAGCTCCAGCCGAAGTACTCCCCGGATATCACCAGCCCGACCGCGATGCCCCATAAGTGCAGGGTGCCCAAGGTGGGTTTGAGTTGTGTGTTCATCGTGATGCGCTCCCTGAACGGTTTGGAATGATTCAAGGTGTTGCAGCGGACATGCCATGCCTCACAACCGTGTCGTAAAGCGGCGCAACTGTCGTCTGGGGGATGGTTTGGCGTTTGAAATTTTCCGGTGTCGCACCAGATAAGTGCGGGGGTGGCTGGCAGGGCCTCATCGGGGGCAAGCCCCCTCCCACACTTGGCCTGCGTAGACCGGTCAACATGTGGGAGGGGGCTTGCCCCCGATGGGGCCCTCCAATCCAGCACAACCCTCCCTGTAAACCCCGCATAAACCCACTCTTTACGCCGTCTTTACGCCCCGCCCACACCCTCGCTCTCGTTCCTTTACGCCACTCCTGCCGACAATTGCCCCACACGCGGCACTCGCCGCTAAACGGAGAGACTTCCATGAGCGTTCTGGACGGGGTGTCACTGCTATTGGCCGTGGCGCTGTTCATTTATCTGCTGGTTGCGCTGTTACGCGCGGATCGGAACTAGGAGCTGGCCATGCACAGTTATGACTATTGGCTGATCATTGCCTTCTTTGCCGTGGTGCTGGTGCCGGCCCCGTTCCTGGGGCGGTTCTATTACAAAGTGATGGAAGGGCAGCGCACCTGGCTCACGCCGGTGCTCGGCCCCGTAGAGCGTGCCTGTTATCGCCTGTCGGGCGTGGACGAGCATCAGGAACAGAGCTGGCAGAAGTACATGCTGGCGTTGCTCGCTTTCAACCTTGCGGGCTTTTTGCTGTTGTTCGCGATCTTGTTGTTCCAGGACTACCTCCCACTGAACCTGCAGAAATTGCCGGGGCAGGAATGGACGCTGGCGTTCAACACCGCGGTCAGTTTCATGACCAACACCAACTGGCAGTCCTACAGCGGTGAAGCGTCCCTGAGCTACCTCAGCCAGATGGCCGGCCTGACCGTGCAGAACTTCGTCAGCGCAGCGACCGGTCTGGCAGTGCTGGTCGCGCTTTGCCGTGGGATTGGTCGCAAATCCACCAAGACATTGGGCAACTTCTGGGTCGACATGACCCGCGCCACCCTCTACGGCTTGCTGCCGTTGTGCCTGGTGCTGGCGTTGTTCCTGGTGTGGCAGGGCGTACCCCAGACCTTCGCCCATTACGTGGATGCCGTGACCCTGCAGGGTGTGGACCAAGTGATCCCCCTGGGCCCGGCGGCCAGCCAGATTGCGATCAAGCAATTGGGCACCAACGGCGGTGGCTTCTTCGGTGTCAACTCGGCGCATCCGTTTGAAGACCCTACCGCTTGGGCAAACTTGTTCGAAGTGGCGTCAATCATCCTGATCCCCGTGGCGCTGGTGTTCACCTTCGGCCATTACGTGAAAGACCTGCGTCAGAGCCGCGCGATCCTCGGCTGCATGCTGGCGTTGTTCCTGATCGGCGGCGCGACCTCGCTGTGGGCCGAATACCAGCCCAACCCGACCCTGAACAATCCGGCCGTGGAGCAGACTGCGCCACTGGAAGGCAAGGAGGCACGCTTCGGCACCGCCGGTACGGTGCTGTGGTCGGTGACGACGACAGCGGCATCCAATGGCTCGGTCAACGGCATGCAGGACAGCCTCAATCCACTCAGCGGCATGGTCGCGCTGGTCAACATGATGGTCGGCGAAGTGATCTTCGGCGGCGTCGGCGCCGGCATGTACGGCATGTTGCTCAACGTGTTGATCGCGGTGTTTCTCGCCGGCCTGATGATCGGCCGCACCCCGGAATACCTGGGCAAGAAGCTGCAGGCCAAGGAAGTGCAATTGCTGGTGGTGACCCTGCTGGTGATGCCGGTGGGTGTGCTCGTGCTCGGCGCCATTGCCGCCAGCCTGCCTGGCCCGGCCAGTGCCATCAGCAACCCTGGCCCCCACGGCTTCAGCCAGTTGCTCTACGCCTACACCTCGGCGAGTGCCAACAACGGCTCGGCCTTCGGTGGCTTCAGCGCCAACACACCGTTCCATAACCTGATGCTGGGCCTGGGCATGTTGATCGGTCGCTTCGGCTACATCCTCCCGGTCTTGGCCCTGGCCGGCAGCCTGGCGATGAAGAAGACCGCACCGATCGGCCAGAACAGCTTCCCGACCCATGGCCCGCTGTTCGTGACCCTGTTGACCGTGACCATTCTGCTGGTGGGCGGCCTGACTTTCCTGCCAACGCTGGCGCTGGGTCCCATTGCTGAACACTTGAGCATGGGCTTCTAAGAGGCGATATGAACATGAATATGCCTGCAAAAAATGCGGCCCCGGTCAAAACCCAGGAGCCTGCCAAAACCGCCGTCTCGGCTCTGTGGCGCCCGGCGCTGGTCCAGGCGTTCGTCAAGCTGGACCCGCGCCAACTGCAACGTTCGCCGGTGATGCTGGTGGTCGAACTGACCGCGATCCTCACCACTGTGCTGTGCTTCGTGCCCGACACCACCGTGCCCACGTTTGTCGCCGTACAAATCGCCGTGTGGCTGTGGTTCACCGTGCTGTTCGCCAACTTCGCCGAAGCCCTGGCCGAAGGGCGTGGCAAGGCCCGCGCCGACAGCCTCAAGGCCGGCAGCGAAGGCCTCAGCGCACGGCGCAAGGAGGCCGATGGCAGCTTCAAGGTCGTGCCGGCCACCAGCCTGCGCAAAGGCGATGTGGTGCGCGTTGCCGCCGGGGAAATGATCCCCGGTGACGGCGAAGTCATCGAAGGCATCGCGGCGGTCAACGAAGCGGCCATTACCGGTGAGTCCGCACCAGTGATCCGCGAGTCCGGTGGCGACCGCTCGGCCGTCACCGGCAACACACGCCTGGTGTCGGACTGGCTGCTGATCCGCATCACTGCCAACCCGGGCGAGTCGACCCTGGACCGCATGATCGCCCTGGTGGAAGGCGCCAAACGCCAGAAAACCCCCAACGAAGTCGCGCTGGATATCCTGCTGATCGGCCTGACCCTGATCTTCCTGTTGGTGGTGGTGACCCTGCAGCCGTTCGCCCACTTCGCCAGCGGCAGCTTGCCACTGGTGTTCCTGGTCGCACTGCTGGTGACGCTGATTCCTACAACTATTGGCGGCTTGCTGTCGGCGATCGGCATCGCCGGCATGGACCGCCTGGTGCGCCTCAACGTGATCGCCAAGTCCGGGCGTGCCGTGGAAGCAGCGGGCGACGTGCATGTGTTGCTGCTGGACAAGACCGGCACCATCACCTTCGGTAACCGTCGCTGTGCGGCGGTGGTCGCGGCGCCTGGCGTCAGTGGCAAGGAAGTGACCGAAGGCGCATTGTTCGCCTCCCTGGCCGATGACACGGCGGAAGGTAAATCCATCGTTGAATACCTGCGCGCCTTGCACCCTCAAGCCGAGCCGACCGCAGACGAACTGACGGCCGTGCCGTTCAGTGCTGAAACCCGCTTGTCCGGTGTCGACTACCAGGGCCGTGTGTTCCGCAAAGGCGCGGTGGATTCGCTGCTGGCCTTCATCGGTCAACAACGTCGCGACTTGCAGCCTGCGCTGTCGCGGGAAATCGACAAGATCGCCCAGAGCGGCGGCACCCCGTTGCTGGTGTGTGCCGACGGCAAGTTGCTCGGCGCGATCCACCTGAAGGACGTGGTCAAGCCGGGCATCCGTGAGCGTTTCGCCGAGCTGCGCAAACTGGGAATCCGTACCGTGATGGTCACCGGCGACAACCCGCTGACCGCCGCCGCGATTGCCGCTGAAGCGGGCGTGGACGACGTACTGGCCGAAGCCACCCCGGAGAAAAAACTCGCCCGCATCCGTCATGAGCAAAATGATGGTCGCCTGGTGGCGATGTGCGGCGACGGCGCCAACGACGCCCCGGCGCTGGCCCAGGCGGACGTCGGCATGGCGATGAACGATGGCACCCAGGCTGCGCGCGAGGCCGCCAACATGGTCGACCTCGACAGCGACCCGACCAAGCTGCTGGACGTGGTGCAGATCGGCAAGGAATTGCTGGTGACCCGTGGCGCATTGACCACCTTTTCCATCGCCAACGACGTGGCCAAGTACTTCGCGATCCTGCCGGCGCTGTTCGCTTCGATCTATCCGCAACTGGGCGTGCTCAACGTGATGCACTTGCAGAGCCCGCAGAGCGCGATCCTTTCGGCCATCGTGTTCAACGCGCTGATCATCGTGGTGCTGATCCCCCTGGCGCTGCGCGGTGTGCGCGTACAGGCAGCGAGCGCGGCGGCATTGCTGCGGCGCAACCTGCTGATCTATGGGCTGGGCGGGATTCTGGTGCCGTTCGTGGGCATCAAGGCGATCGACATGCTGCTGACTGCGTTGCACCTGGTTTGACCCGATTCCTGTGGGCGCCCGACGGGTGCCCACAGGTTGCAATGACCGACTTGAGGAATCCGAAATGTCCAACATGATCCGCCCGGCCCTGAGCCTGCTGGTGCTCATGACCCTGATCACCGGCGTCGCTTACCCACTGGTGGTGACTGGTGTCGCCCAAGTGGCTTTCCCGAACCAGGCCAATGGCAGCCTGGTGCGCGACGACAGCGGCAAGGTGCGTGGCTCCAGCCTGATTGCCCAGGACTTTACCGGTGCCAGCTGGTTCCATCCGCGCCCATCGGCTGGCGCGTTTGCGACGGTCTCCAGCAGCGCCAGTAACCTCGGCCCCAGCAACCCGGCGCTGGCGACGCGTATCTTCGATGACGCGAGTAAACAGTTGGTGCCAAGCCAAGGGCCGGTGCCTCTGGCATCGCTGACTACCTCTGGCAGCGGTCTTGATCCACACTTGCCACCCCAGGCGATTGCCTATCAACTGGCAAGGGTGGCGGCGGCGCGGAATGTGCCGGTGTCGACTTTGCAGCGTTTGCTCGATGAACACATCGAAAGCCCGCTGGTAGGCCCGCCGGTGGTGAATGTGCTGGCGCTGAATATGGCCCTGGAAAAGTTGTAGGCAGTGCCGCCGCCATCGCAGGCAAGCCGGCTTCCACAGGGGAATGCATTCCAAATGTGGGAGTGGGCTTGCCCGCGATGACGGCCTGGGGCGCAACCCATAAACATCTGAAGGAACCCCGAGCATGAGCGACTCCGGCCGCGCCGATGCCCTGTTAGCCGATCTACCCCGGGACGGCCGTGGCCGGCTCAAAGTCTTCCTTGGCGCCGCGCCGGGTGTGGGCAAGACCTACGCCATGCTCCAGGCCGCGCACACGCAACTGCGACAGGGCGTGAAGCTGATCGCCGGTGTGGTCGAAACCCACGGCCGTGCCGAGACCGAAGCCTTGCTCAGCGGCCTGCCGCAGCAACCGTTGCTGCGCAGCGAATACCGTGGCGTGATGCTCGAAGAAATGGACCTCGACGGCCTGCTCGCCGCCAAGCCCAAGCTGGTGCTGGTCGACGAGTTGGCCCACAGCAACGCCCCCGGCAGCCGTCACGAAAAGCGCTGGCAAGACATCCAGGAACTGCTCGCTGCCGGCATCAACGTGTTTACCACGGTCAACGTCCAGCACCTGGAAAGCCTCAACGACCAGGTACGCGGCATCACCGGCGTGCAAGTGCGTGAAACCCTGCCGGACTGGGTGCTGCAAGAGGCCGACGAACTGCTGCTGATCGACCTGCCGTCCCGCGAGCTGCTGGAGCGCCTGCGCGATGGCAAGGTCTATGTGCCGGAGCAGGCGCGGGCGGCCATCGATGCGTTCTTCACCCAGACCAACCTGATGGCCTTGCGCGAGTTGGCCATGCAAACCGCCGCCGCCCACGTCGATGACGATTTGGCCCAAGGCTATCGCCAGCTCGGCCAAGCCGCGCCGGCGGTGCGTGGGCGCTTGCTGGTCGGCGTGGATGGCGATGCCCAGGCCGAGCGCCTGGTGCGCCATGCCAGCCGGGTTGCCCAGCGCCGCCATTTGCCGTGGAGCCTGGTGCATATCGATAACGGCCGAGCGCGGGACGAGCAGTCGCGGCTGCGCCTGCAAAATGCCCAGCAGTTGGCCGAGCGACTGGGCGGCGAGGTGGTGTTGCTGCGCGCAGGGGAGGTGGCCAAGACGCTGATCCAGCACGCCGCCGAACGCCGCGCCAGTCTGCTGCTGGTGGGGCAGTCGCGGATGCGTTGGCGCCGTCGCTTGTTCGGCGGCGGCCTGGCTGCGCGTTTGTTGCGTAATGCGCGAGGTTTGGAAATCAACGTCCTCGACAGCGACGATATCCCGGCGCCGCCGCGCTTGCCGGATGTACGCGGGCTAGTGTGGTTCGACTACGCACTGGCGGTTTTGGCCACGGTGGTCGCGGCGGCGGTGGCCTGGGCGGTGTCCAGCGCCTTGCCGCTGCCGAACATCTCTCTGGTGTTCCTGGCGGCGGTATTGCTGGTGGCAGTGCGTAGCAGCCTGGGGCCGTCGCTGGTGTGTGCGGCGTTGTCGTTCCTGACCTATGATTTCCTGTTTATCCCGCCGAATTTTTCCTTCGCCATCCAGCGTGAAGAAGACGTACTGACCCTGTTGTTCTTCCTGTTGATGGCGGCGCTGACCGGCAACCTGGCTGCGCGCCAGCGCCGCCAGTTGCAGGCGTTGCGCGACACCCAGGAAGAAACCAGCGAGCTGCTCGACCTGTCGCGCAAACTCACGGCCGCCACCGATCGCCAGGCGGTGATCAGTGCTGCCGCACATCACCTGGAAGGCTGGAGCGACCTGGACCTGTGCCTGGTCAATCGTGATGGCCAAGGCGGTTGGACAATCGAGACCGGCGGCCCGCTGACGCTTACCGAAGCCGAGCGTGCTGCTGCCGATTGGGCTTGGCAACATGACCAACCAGCGGGCATGGGCACCGGGACCCTGCCGTTCGGGCGTTGGTGGTGGTGGCCGTTGTCGGGCGAAGAAGGCCCGCTGGGTTTGCTGGGGGTCAGTCCCAAACCGGGCCTGGAATTGAGCGGCCAACGCCGTCGCCTGCTCACCGCCTTGAGCCAGCCATTGGCCCAGGCGCTGGCGCGGGCGCAACTGGCCCAGGAGTTGGAGTCTGCAAGGTTGCACGGCGAAACCGAGCAACTGCGCAGCGCCTTGCTGGCGTCGGTCTCCCATGATTTGCGCACACCGCTGACCTCCATGCGTGGCAGCATCGACAGCTTGCTGGCACTTGGTGAAGCGATCCCGCTGGAGGATCGTCGCGAATTGCTTGAAGGCACTCGCGATGAGGCTGAGCGTCTTGACCGTTACATTCAGAACCTGCTGGACATGACCCGCCTCGGCCACGGTGCGTTGAAGCTGGCGCGGGATTGGGTGTCGCCGGGTGATATCGTCGGCAGCGCCCTCGGCCGTCTGCGTGCAGTGCTGGCGCCGTTGCAGGTGAGTACCGACGTACCGCCCGAGTTGCCATTGTTGTATGTGCATGCTGCGTTGATCGAGCAGGCGTTGGTGAATGTGCTGGAAAACGCCGCGCGTTTTTCGCCGCCGCAAGGGCGTTTGCAACTGAGCGCCGGCGTTGCCGATAACCAGCTGTTCTTCGCCGTGGCCGACGAAGGCCCCGGCATTCCCGAGGATGAGCGCGCAAAGATCTTCGATATGTTCTACACCGCAGCACGCGGTGATCGAGGCGGGCAGGGCACGGGGCTGGGCCTTGCAATCTGCCAGGGCATGGTCGGCGCCCACGGTGGGCATATCAGCGTGGCCGACGGCATTGACGGGCGTGGCACCTGCATCACCTTGTTCCTGCCGTTGCCGACACAGCCTGGCCTGGAGCGCGAGGCATGAGCTACCCTGTTTTCTTCACGGATTTTGATTGGAAGCCATGAGCCAGACCGCGACGATTTTGGTCATTGATGACGAACCGCAGATCCGCAAATTCCTGCGCATCAGCCTGGCCTCCCAGGGCTACAAAGTGATCGAAGCCGGTACCGGCAACGAAGGCCTGGCCCAGGCCGCGTTGAACAAGCCGGACCTCCTGGTCCTCGATCTTGGCCTGCCCGACATGGACGGCCAGCAGGTGCTGCGTGAATTTCGCGAGTGGTCGACGGTGCCGGTGCTGGTGCTGTCGGTGCGGGCCAGCGAGGGGCAAAAGGTCGAGGCCCTGGATGGTGGTGCGAATGACTATGTGACCAAACCCTTTGGCATCCAGGAGTTTCTCGCCCGGGTGCGTGCATTGCTACGCCAGGCGCCAGCGGGGGAAGCCCAGGAAGCAGCCTTGCGTTTTGGCCCGCTGACGGTGGACCTGGCCTATCGCCGGGTGCTGCTGGACGGCGCTGAAGTGGCGCTGACGCGCAAGGAGTACGCGGTGCTGGCGCAACTGGCACGGCACCCTGGGCGGGTGATTACCCAGCAGCAATTGCTCAAGGATATCTGGGGGCCGACCCATACCGAGGACAGCCACTACCTGCGCATCGTCGTGGGACACCTGCGCCAGAAGCTGGCGGATGACCCGACCCAGCCACGGTTTATCGTGACCGAGGCGGGGGTGGGGTATCGGTTGTTGGGCGGATAGATCTCAGGTGCTTCTCTGTGGCGAGCGGGCTCGCCACAACGGCGTTAGTGACGCGCCTGTTTCAGCGTTGCTCACTTTCATAGCGATCCAACGTATCACTGGCAATTTCCCGCCCCAGGGCGATTAATTCCGGCGCTTTGTAGAACTCGAAAAAACGGCACACCCGCTTCGGCACGTTGATCAGCACGTCGGGCGGGTAGCCGGCGATCTTGTACTGCGCCAGCGACGTCTGCATCACCTCGAAGCTCTGGTTGATCAGGTCCAGCAGCGAAGCCGGGCCGACGTTATCAATGATGAACGACCCGGTTGCCGACTTCGGTGCGCCGGGCTTTTCCGGTGCCGCGGCGGGTTGTTGGGATTCCGGTTCGGCAGATTCCAGCCAAGGGTTGATCTCCGCCGCCTGCGCTTCCAACGCCTCCTGCTCGAGTTTCATCAATTGTTCGGCCTGCTTGCGGCGAAAGGGCAGGTGCGAACCGAGTGATCTCGCCAGGTTGTTGAAGCGGCTCTTGAACGCGGGCGGGCGTTGGATCACCGGCAACTGGTAGTGCTTCTGATTGGTGGCGTTGAGGTTGACCGCGATGATCAAGTCACAGTGGCTCGACACCACCGGCACGATGGGCAGCGGGTTGAGCAGGCCGCCGTCCACGAGCATGCGGTTGCCTTGCATCACCGGGGTGAACAGGCTGGGAATCGCCGCCGAGGCGCGCATGGCCTGGTGCAGGCAGCCTTCCTGAAACCAGATTTCCTGCTGGTTGGTAAGGTCGGTGGCGACTGCGGTGTAGGGGATGCGCAGTTCTTCGATATTGATCTCGCCGACGATCTTGCGGATCTGCCCGAAGACTTTCTCGCCACGAATGGCGCCCAGGCGGAAGCTCACGTCGACCAGGCGCAACACGTCGAGGTAGTCGAGGCTTTCAATCCAGTTTCGATACTCGTCCAGCTTGCCAGCGGCGTAAATGCCGCCGACTACCGCTCCCATTGAACAGCCGGCGATACAGGCGATGTCGTAGCCGCGCCGCTCGATTTCCTCGATCACCCCGATATGGGCGTAGCCCCGGGCTCCACCGGAACCCAGCACCAAGGCAACACGTTTCTTCATGGTCCATGTCCTCCCCAAGGCAGGTGCCCACAATGCACCCATGAGAGGCCGGCTTCAATATTCGTGGGAGCCTGCAATATTTTTCCAGGATAGCGCTGCTGCTCGGGTATGCTCTGGCCAATAGGTACTATCGATTTCAGGCTAAGGACAGGCACTTTTCCCTGTAGGCAACGTCTACAACGTACGACTGTTTTTTCTTTTTGAGGTGTCATTGATGAAAGCCTGGATGTGTGTGCCTGTGATCGTGTTGGCCCTGGCTGGTTGCGCCGGGAAAACCGCCTACCGCGACAGTTGCGGCAGCCAGTTGGACGCCGCCTGGAAAGAACTTGACCTGGCCAAGGCCGAAGGCTTTGCCGGCACCGTGAGCTACTCTAAGGCACTGTCTCTGTTGACAGGCGCCAAGACCCAGCAGCAATTTGAAGCGTTTGAAGGCTGCTCCAACAAGGCCGAGAAAGCGCGGTTCTATATTCGTGAGTCTCGTGCCGGGCGTTGACCTGTAGCAGCGAGTAGGATTTCTCATCAGGTAGTGGGGGCAGGATGTCAGCTTTGGTCGATCAGTTAGTCGCTCAGGTCATTGGCCTGGAAGTAGGGTTGCTGAGCTGCCAGGCTCGTCTTGCCGCCGTCACCGACGACGAAGCCCTGCATGACCTGCGCACCACTGTGCGCCGTCTGCGCAGCCTGTTGCGCCCCTTGCGCGGCTTGCCAGGGGTGGAGCAGCTTGAATTGGCGGCCAGCACCGTCGGCCAATTGACTACGCCGCTACGCGACCGCGAGGTGCTGGCGGCGTATTTGCACCTGCATGGCCATCATGAGGCCGCAAACCGACGACTGCGCCTGCAACCCGAGGCCTATCGTCAGGTGGCGCAAAGCCCGGAGCTTGCGCACTTGCTGCTGATCCTCGACGCCTTCCCGCGTTTCATCCGTGCTTCTGAGCACCAGAAGTTGCTCAAAGGCCTGCGCCCACGCATCGAAAAGCGTCTGGCCAAGCAATGGCAGGCACTCGATAAGGCCTTGAAGGATCCGGGCCATGATCGCCATCGCCTCCGCTTGCTGATCAAGCGCGTGCGCTACGCCGCCGAGGCCTATCCCGAGTTGGATAAATTGCCCGCCAACGCCATGTCGCACCTGAAAAAAGCCCAGGGCGCCCTGGGGGATTGGCATGACTGCTGGCAGTGGTTGGCCCAGGCTGAACGCCAGGCTGATCTGCAACCTTGTGTTGCCGTATGGCATCGCACCATGGCCAAGGCGGAAGGGCAGGCGGATCGAGTGCTGGATAAACTCAGCGCTGATTGTTTCTAAGCCGGTCCGGCTTTTGGCCGGAATAGGCGCTGTACCTGACTGGCCTGATGGTTAAGATCCCTCATCTGTTCCCTTTGATGTGAGACCGCCATGCGCTTTAGTGATTTGCTCGATGCCGCCCGCAGCAACCCGCTGGATGTCACCATCCCCGCCGAATGGGCCCAGGGCCGTGCGACCTTTGGTGGCCTGGTCGCCGCATTGCAATACGAAGCCCTGCGTGCCCAAGTGCCCGCGGATCGTCCTTTACGGTCGCTGGCAATCACCTTTGTTGGCCCGGTAGCGCCGGACGTCCCCGCCAGTTATCAAGTCGAAGTGCTGCGCGAAGGCAAAGCCGTCAGCCAATTGCTTGGCCGTGTGGTGCAGAACGGTGAAGTGGCGACACTGGTACAGGCCAGTTTCGGTGGGGCCCGTGAGTCGGAAATTGCGGTCGAAAGCGAAGCGCCGCCGGTGTTCAAGCACTGGGATGAGTGCCAGGAACTGCCTTATATCAAGGGCGTCACCCCGGAATTCATGCGCCATCTGGCGATGCGCTGGAGCGTCGGCGGCTTACCCTTTACCGGTAATAAATCCCGCGACATGGGCGGTTGGGTACGGTTGCGCGGCGATGTGAAGGAAGAGCCGCTGACGGAGGCGCATATCCTTGCCCTGGTCGACGCCTGGCCCCCTGCGTTGCTGCCGCACCTGAAAAAGCCGGCACCGGGCAGCACCCTGACCTGGACCATCGAATTCATCCAGCCGTTGCAAGACCTCACGACCCTCGACTGGTGCCAGTATTACGTCAATATCGAGCACGCCCGCGACGGCTACGGCCATGCCGCCGCCGCCCTGTGGAGCCCGACCGGCAAACTCATCGCCATCAGCCGTCAGACCGTGGTGGTCTTCGCCTGATCTCAATGCCTGTGGCGCTGCCGCCAGGCGCGCCACCAGCCACCGCTCAACACAAAGCGCGGAAAGGTCACGAACTGCTCGACCACCAGGCGTTGGACAGCATCTTTACGATCACTGAACGGTTCACTGGCCTAGGCTTCCAGGCTATGACCATGACGCTGCAACGCCAGGCCAGCCAGGATACCGACCACACCGACGGCAAAACTGGCCAGGCTCAGGCTGAACACCCCGGATACAATCAACAGAAACCCGATGATGAACAGCGGCACGGCAATCAGGTGCAACGCCAGGTTGGTCGGGTGCTGATGGTTCTGCGGGTAGTGACGCCATTGCCAGGCGGGGAGATTGGGGTGACGTTTGCCCATGATGATGAATCCTCTGTCCGTTGAAACAACTTGAACAGAGTTTAGGCGGGGGCGGGCGGGGCGGCGAATTGGGGCTGGCTATGGGGGTCATAGAGGGTAGTTTTCGGCATGTCCCCCCTTATGTCCAAATAACGCAGTCATGGTCGTCCATGTGTATCAGAAACGTGAGGTTGTTATCGGTTATCTGGAATGGATAACCGGTCGTCTCACCCAGAACCGCTGTAATATCTTTTGCATCATGGATTTTCTAAGCCCTGTATGCCGAATCGAACCCCACTGAAACTAGATTTCTTGACTAATCCTGTTCTGTATTTCCTGCCAGAAGTTAGAGTCGTATTCTGTGCTTTTTCGTTCAATTCGATTGGTTCGGGTACATCGCTTTCTGACTTGAAAAGACTCCACGCCAGATTGTTAATCGAAGTCGTGAGTTCTGCCGATTCAATTTTCTGGCGCGTATATTTAAAGTTTCGAATGAGTTGTCTATATTTTTTCGAGATGATGGATTAGGTGGCGCCCCCCCTAGCCGCATTTATGGGGAAGTATATACTGGGTTTGGTTATTTGAAGTAATAGTCGTCCGGATCGTTGATGTAAACGGTTGGTCCGCTGAGTGAAATAAATTTTGCGTTGAACTCTATGTGTGCATTATCGCTGGTGGCTTCAAAAGTAAAGTGGTCCATTTTCTTATTGATTTTTACGGTAAATACCTCGTGTGCGGGGATGTTAAAGACTTTCAGATTTTTAATGTCGTTGCAGGTTATTCCAAGTCTGCACATGTTATACCCTTTGTTTTTCCATTTTTCTGGTAGTTTGTCTGGAAATTCGGAGATGTCGAATCCTATTCCAATACAAGGCTGATCATTTTCTACCCTTAATGAGGAAATGGCTATTTTTCCAATCTCAACAGGAAGGCTGAAGACTTTGCTAAGAAATATACTCCCCTCTAACTCGTTCCAGTATTTCATTTTTTATTTCCTGAATGGATAGTGTTTTTTTGCGCCTTCAAGATAACCTTTTCGAGGTTTTTCGATTGGTCTCAAATTAAAGTGCGATGAATGGTCTCCAATTCCATCTACGCTACCGTATTTATGGCCTGCTGAGTGGTCTTGGATAAGGATTTTCGAGCCGTTTGCTCTTGTGAATTGATAGACTTTTGTGTTTATGGGTTTGCCGTTTTCATCCAGAACTGTTTTCCTATTCTTGTCTGTCATTTTTTCAGTCGTGTATTGTTTGGCCTTTCCTATGTCTGGGTCTACTACCATATCCGGGGCCTGAACCATCGGTATCCCAGCATCTCTTTTCGCTTGTCTGAAAGCGCCTCTGCGAGAAACATCAGGTGTTTCCGGTTCATTCTGTGTTTTACAGGCTGGCTGTTGTATCCCTTTCGGCGGACAATTGGCGCTCAGCCCTGTCGCATCCACCCATCCCGTGGGATTAGGCACGTACTGGTACGCATTGATCCCACCCGCCAGCTTCACTGGATCCGGCGTCAGGTAACGACCAACATCCGGATTGTAGTAGCGATGGCGGTTGTAGTGCAGCCCGCTTTCCTGATCGAAATACTGACCCTGGAAACGCAGCGGATTGTCGACTTTTCCGATGTCGAGTCGGGTGATTTCCCCGTAGGCACGGTAATGCGCCGACCAGACGATTTCGCCATCCGGGGCGGTGAGTTCTTGCGGCGTGCCGAGGTGGTCGAGTTGGTAGTGGTAGGGCTTGGTTTCCTTGGGGCCGAAGCCTTCCAGCAAGGCCAGCGGACGGAAGCTGTCCGGTTCGTACAGGTAGCTGCGGTGGCGGTCCTGGTGGTGTTCGGCGATGAGTTTGTCGCCTTGCCAGAAGAACTCGGTGGTGATGCCGTCGACGGTTTTGCTGATACGCCGTCCAAACGGGTCGTAGCGGTAGCTGGCGGTCTGGCCGTTGGGTTTTTTAATACCGATCATACGGTGCCGGCAGTCGTAGCGGTACTCGGTGACGAGTTGATGGCCCTTACCGCGTCGTTCGCGGATCAGGTTGCCGAAGGCGTCGTAGTCGTAATGATGGTCGCCCTGGATCATCAGGCGGTTGCCGGCGACGATGTCCGGGCCGGGGCGGTTGTGCATGAGCAGGTTGCCAGCCGAGTCGTGGCCGAAGCGTTCCTGCTCGCCTTGGGTGTGGTCGGCGCGGGTGAGGCGGTTGAGTGGGTCGTAGTGGTAGCGGTGTTCGCCCTTGCG